>DASXCN010000682.1:0-4554 GCA_036491155.1 Solirubrobacteraceae bacterium
GGCGACGCACACCTCGCGCCCGTCGATGTAGTCCTCCACCAGCGCTGCCTGGTCGTAGCGCTCCACGATCGTCGTGATCGCGGAGTCGAGCTCTGAGCGGGTGCGGACCAGGGCGAGTCCGTAGCTGGTGGACTCGCGCCTTGGCTTGACGATCAGCGGGTACTGCAGGGGCGAGGGCGGATCGCCAGGCGCCTCCATCAAGGCGAACGCGGGGGTTGGGATTCCGTTGGCCTCCAGCACCTGCTTGGCCACCGCCTTGTCGAGCGACACCGCGTGGCCCAGGGGGGAGGCGCCGGTGTACGGAACCCCGGCGAGCTCCAGCATCGCCGGCACGTGGGTGTAGCGGGCCTCGCCCTGGATGCCGTAGGCGAGGTTGAGCGCGAGCGCGGTTGGCTCGCCGCTGTCGGGGTCGGCCGGCGCGAACTCCTGCAGCGACCGCAGCAGGGTCTTGTCGCCCTCCAGCAACGCCACGGTGTGGCCCGCGCCGCTGAGCGCGTCGACCACGCGAGCGATCGCGCGCTTGCCGTACTTCTCCGGCGAGGGCGTGCCGAAGGCGTTGATGATGCCCTCGCGCCGGCGGTTGTAGACGACGGCGACGTTCATGGCCGAGGCGCTCCCGCAAGCTCGACGGCGTGCCGGCGAGAGTCGGAGGGGGCTCGCGCCGCACCGCGCCGCGCCGGTCGCGGGTTGACGAACTCCAGGGCCCGCCAGGCGCATACCGTCGACACCACGTCGATGGCGGCGATCTCCACCAGCATCAGCTCCGGATGGGCCAGCAGCACGCCGCTCAGCCCCGGCACCGACGCCAACCCGGTGACCAGCACGCCGACGGCCGCCGTCGTCACCGCGCGCCAGATGCCCGACCGGGCGCCCTCGCGCTTGAGCGTCACCGCCAGCTTCTCGCCGACCAGTACCAGCACGACGATCGGGAAGTGCGCGACGTTGCGCAGCGACGGCGCCGACAGCCATCCGCTCGACATCGTGCCGACGATCATGACCAGGGCCACCGCGCTGATCATCACGCTCACCCGCCCGAAGTAGGGGAGGCGCAGGACGCGGAGGCCGGGACGGATCAGGACGAGGATGAGGACGGTCAGCGTGAGGAACACCAGGCCGAGCACGATGCCCGTGGTGAGGAAGGCGAAGGCCAGCAGGATCGAGCGAAACGGGCCGAGCAGGCGGATGCCGAGCGTGAGGCGCACGACCACCACCACCAGCGCGCCGATCGGCACGAAGAGGATGTCGCGCACGGTGCGCTGCAACCCGGGCGGAGTGGCGACCAGCGAGAGGTGACGGTCCAGGAAGGACGCGGTCGGCAGGCCGTGGATCCGCGCCAGCGCGATTGCCGCCGCGGGGATCAGCATCAGGGCCAGGAAGGACCAGTGCTCGGTGCCCCAGCGGGCGCGCTCCGTGCTCATGCCGTCACCGACGTTCCCTCGCGGCGCGGGTCCGCCGCCCCGGTCAGCTCGCCGCCGGCGACCCGCAGCGCCTGCACGGCGCCCATCGCGTAGCTGTGTGCGCGCCGGATCTCGACGCCGCCGAAGCCGTTCTGGAGCCAGGTGACGAGGTCGTCGTCGGCCGCGGGCGCCTCGAGCAGCACGCGCCCGCGCAGCTTGGGATGGATCCGGGCGCGATCGACCGCGGCAGACAGCGGGAGCCCGAGGTCCACCGCCGACGAGAGGACCTGCACGATCGAGGAGAGGATGCGCCGGCTGCCGGCGGCCCCCAGTGCCAGCACCGCGGGGGCTGCGGCGCCCGGCTCGTCGACGATGGTCGGGGCGGCGTTTGAGCGGGCCCGGCTGCCCGCGCCGAGGCGGTGGGCATGTACGCGCCGCGGGCACGTGGTGAGGTAGTTGTTGTAGAGAAAGCCGAACTCCTCGTTGGCGACCTTGGCGCCGAACAGCGACTGGATCGACTGCGTAAGCGACACGACGGTGCCGTCGTGATCAGCGGCGCACAGGTGCGTCGTCTCGCCGTCGCGCTCGGTGCCGGCGCCGTGGAGGGCGACCGCGGCCCTCGGCACGCTTGCCGCGTCGGCGAGGCGGCGGTGGTCGCGCTCACGGCTCACGAAGGCGGCATGCACCGCTCCGGCGATCGCCTCATACCAGCCCCCGGGACGGTCCCGCCATACCGACGGATCGAGCTGTTCGAGGCTGGCCAGCGCGTGGGCGAGCTGCGGCCCACCGCCGGGCGCGGGGACCGTGCTCACCGACCGTCCGCGGTAGGAGCAGGTCAGCGGCTCGCGCTCGCCGGGCCCGTGGAACGCCTCCAGGTCGTCGAGTCCCAGGAGGCCGCCATGGGCGTTCATATCACGGTCGATCGCGCGTGCCACCTGCCCGTGGTAGAAGTCCTCGACGCCCTCGTGGGCCAGCCGCCGCAGGCAGCGTGCCAGGGCCGGCTGGCGGAAGGTCTCGCCTGAGGCGTAGGGCCTCCCGCCGTCCAGGAAGGTGCGGCCGCCCGCGGTCGCGAGCAGCGCAGAGCGGCACCACCGCAGCTGTCGGTGCTGCAGGGGGGTGATCTCATAGCCGCCCTCGGCCAGCGCGATGGCAGGCGCCAGCACCTGTTTCGCCGACAATGCGCCGAAGCGGCGATGGAGGTGCGCCAGCGTCGCGGGCGTGCTGGGCACGGTCGTCGCACGGTGGCCGACGCGCTGCTCTGCTCGAGTGACGACCTTGCGCGAGACGCGGTGCGGGGCGTAGGAGTGGCCGTCGATTGCAATGGTGGCGCCGCCGGTGCGCACGAGAGCGACGGTCTGGCCGCCCAGGCCCGAGCCACTGGGCTCGCACACGCACAGGGCCCACGCGGCCGCGACGGCGGCGTCGACGGCGTTGCCGCCGTCCTGCAGCATCCGCCGGCCCGCGTCGGCGGCCGCCGGATGAGCGGTGACCACGATGCCGCGAGGCGGCCGGTCGCCGGTCGCGCTCATGCCGTCCGCGCCAGCTCGATGGCGCGCGGGGTGGAGGCCATGGCGCGTAGCTCGGGTTCGTAGAAGAACTCACGGCCGGCGTGCGCCGGGCGCAGGTCGGTCAGCCATGTGGCCTCGGCATCGAACTCGGCCAGGAACGGCCGGTTGCACCATTCGGGGTTGCGGCCCTGCAGCAGCGACAGCACGAAGTACCGCCGGCCCCCGATCTCGGTGATGCCGTTGACGGCCACCTTGCCCGGAAGCGCGGACATCACCGGTCCGCGCGCCGCGCGCGCCAGCCCCGAGACCTGCGCCACCGCGTCGCGGTAGATGTCGTAGGCCCGCGCCAGCGGCAGCTTGAAATACCGCTGCGCGCCGGTGTCGCGCTCGACGAACATGTAGTAGGGCACGAGGCCGAGGCGTACCTGCTCGCGCCACATCGCCGCCCACGCGTCGGCGTCGTCGTTGATGTGGCGGATGAGCGGGCCCTGGGTGCGGATGACGACGCCCACCGACCGTAGACGCTCGATCGCCGCCTGCACCTCGGGGGTCGAGAGCTCGCGCGGGTGCACGAAGTGCGCCATCACCGCCACGTGCTTGCCGGCGCGGACCGCGCGCTCCAGCAGGCGCAGCAGGTCGTCGGCGTCGGGATCGGTGAGCACCCGCGCAGGCCAGTAGGCCAGCATCTTGGTGCCGATGCGGATGGTCGAGACGTGGCGGAAGTCGTCGTCGAGCAGGGGGGCGACGTAGCGTTCGATGAGGTGGGTCTTCATGACCATGGGGTCCCCGCCGGTGAAGAGGACGTCGGACACCTCGCGGTGGGCGCGCAGGTATGGCAGGAATCGCATCTCGGGGTCGGTGGAGAACTTCAGATCGCGCATCCCGACGAACTGCGCCCAGCGAAAGCAGAACGTGCAGAAGGCGTGGCACGTCTGGCCCGGCGAGGGGAAGACCAGGCAGGTCTCGGCGTACTTGTGCTGGATGCCGGGGACGACCTCGCCCTCGAGTTGGGCGACGTTGTAGGTGAGCTGGCCGGACGGGTGCGGGTTCAGCGTGCGGCGGATCCGGTCGGCCACGGCACGGACCTCGGCGGGCCGGCCCCGGGCGAGCGTCTGGGCCATCTGGGCCCGTGCCTCGGGGTCGAGCATCCCGGCCTGGGGGAAGGTGAGGCGGAAGATGGGGTCGTCGGGGACCGCGTCCCAGTCGATCAGCTGGTCGACGACGTAGCTGTTGACACGGAACGGGAGGACGTGCCCGACGACCCGGATCGTCTCGCGCAGTGCGGGAGATAGCCGCTGCGCGAGCGGGGGCCGGTCCAGGTCGCGCAGGGTGTAGTAACGGATGGTGTGTGGGTCGGCGTCAGCGGCGTGGTTCATGGCTCTACACGTTTCAGCGACGTGAGCGCGGGCGCAATGAGACTTGTGTCCTACGCCGGTTGCGGGTGGCGAGGGGGTCCGCCCAGCCGACGATGGGCACCGTGTGCGCGCGGCAGCCCGTCTGTGGAGAGGAGAGCCACCGGCGTCGAAAAGGTCACGCCCGGCGTGGTCTTAGGACCTTTGTCCAATTGCCGGGCAGACCACCCCGTGGCTAGCGTGGGACGGTTGCCGGCCGGTGGTGGTCAGACACGGTCTCCCCGGTCGCCCCAGATG
>DASXCN010000683.1:0-3050 GCA_036491155.1 Solirubrobacteraceae bacterium
ATCTCCGGTGACTCGGACATCATCCTGCTCGACGAGCCGCTGGCCGCGATGGGCGCCAAGGAGGGCGCGATGATCCTCGACCTCATCGCCCGCCTCAAGGAGGAGGGCAACGTCTCGATCATCATGATCCTGCACAACTACGTGCACGTCCTGACGGCCTGCGACCGCGTCAACCTCATCCAGGACGGGGTCATCTCCCTGGACAAGCCGACGGCCGAGACCTCGGTGGAGGAGTTGACCGAGATCGTTGTGGAGGAGTACCGGCGCGCCCGCCAGGAGGCCATGGCCGATACCGGCGCCGGCGCGGCCTCCCCGCAGCCCTCCGAGCAGTGACCAGCCGGCCGTGAGCGGCCGCGCCTGCACCATCGGGGTCGACTTCGGGACCGAGTCTGGCCGTGTGCTGGTGCTCGACGCCCGCGCCGGGGAGGAACTCGGTGTCAGCGTCGTCCCCTATCCGAGCGCGGTCATCGACCGCGAGCTGCCCTCCACCGGCGAGCGCCTGCCCGGCGACTGGGCGCTGCAGGACCCCGACGACTGGGTCACGGTGCTCTGCGACGGCATCCCGGCGGCCGTCGCCGACGCGGGCGTCGCGCCCGAGGAGGTCGTCGGCCTCGGGGTCGATTTCACATCCTGCACGGTGCTCCCCGTCACGCAGGACGGCACCCCGCTGTGCACGCTGCCGCAGTTCCGCGAGCGCCGCCACGCGTGGCCCAAGCTGTGGAAGCACCACGCCGCCCAGCCGATCGCGGATCGCCTCAACGAGGTGGCGCTCGAGCGCTCAGAGCCCTTTCTGCAGCGCTACGGCGGGCGGATCTCCTCGGAGTGGTACTTCCCCAAGCTCATCGAGGTGTGGTCCGAGGATCGCGAGGTCTACGACGCCTGCGCCGCGTTCGTCGAGGCGACCGACTGGATCATCTGGCACCTGACCGGGCGCGAGGTGCGCCAGAGCGCCACCGCGGGCTACAAGGCGATGTGGTCGCCGGCGGAGGGCCTGCCCCCGACGGAGTACTTCGAGGCGGCCTACCCGGGGTTCTCGCATCCGTCCGAGAAGCTGGGGACCGACTTCGTGGCGCTGGGAACGCGCGCCGGCACGCTCACCGCCGAGCGGGCCCGGCGGCTGGGGCTGACCGAGGACGTCGCGGTCGCCGTGGGCAATGTCGACGCCTGGGTGTCGGTGCCCGGCGCGGGCGTGACGAGCCCGGAGACGTTCGTCACCGTCATCGGGACCTCGACGTGCTCAATGGTCGTCAGCCCCGACGAGGTCCTTCTTCCCGGCGTCACCGGGGTGGTGCGCGACGGCATCCTGCCCGGCCTCTACGGCTACGAGGCGGGCCAGGCGGCGGTGGGGGACATGCTGGCGTGGTTCGTTCGCACGCTGGACGGCGGCCGCGACACCTACGCCCAGCTCGAGGCACAGGCGGCGCGCCTTCACCCCGGCGAGACGGGCCTGCTGGCGCTGGACTGGTTCAACGGCAACCGCTCGATCCTCGCCGACGCCGACCTGACCGGCGCCATCCTCGGGCTGACGCTGCACAGCTCGCGTAGCGAGATCTACCGGGCGCTGCTGGAGGCGATCGC
This sequence comes from Solirubrobacteraceae bacterium, assembly GCA_036491155.1. Lineage (GTDB taxonomy): Bacteria > Actinomycetota > Thermoleophilia > Solirubrobacterales > Solirubrobacteraceae > Palsa-465. Next base: position 1,579 of record DASXCN010000683.1, read on the forward strand.
CTTCGGCAACCGCCGCATCGTCGACAACTTCACTGAGCACGGCCTGCCGCTGTCGGAGATCGTCGCCGTCGGCGGGATCGCGGAGCGCAGCCCGCTCACCATGCAGCTCATCGCCGACACCAGCGGGATGAGCGTCCACGTCCCCACCTGGCGCGAGATTCCCGCGCGCGGCGCCGCGCTGTTCGGTGCCGTGGCGGCGGGGATCTACGAGGACATCGACGCGGCGATCGCGGCGACGCGGCCGTCGGAGTCGCGCACCTACACGCCCGACGCGGCGGCCAAGGCCGTCTATGACCGGGTCTATGCGATCTACCGCACGCTGTATGAGTCGCTGGGCCGCACCGACGTCTCGCTGCTGCACGACCTCAAGAAGATCCGCGCCGAGACCGGCGCTGTCTGAGGCGGCGATGGCGGATCTCGCGCAGTTGCGCCACGAGGTCCTGGTGGCCAACGTGGCGCTCCCCGCCCACGGTCTGGTCAAGCTGACCTGGGGCAATGCCTCGGGCGTGGACCGCGACAGCGGGCTGATGGCGATCAAGGCCAGCGGCGTGGACTACGCCCACATGACCGCCGACGACGTGGTGCTCATCGACCTTCAGACCGGCGAGGTCCGACCGGACCCCGGGGTAACGGATCCCACCCACCCCCGCCGGCCTTCGACCGACGCCCCGACGCACCGCGCGCTCTACAACGCCTTCGACGGCATCGGTGGGATCGTCCACACGCATTCGACCTGGGCGACGGCCTGGGCCCAGGCCGAGCAGGAGATCCCGCTACTGGGCACCACCCACGCCGATCTGATGGCGCAGGCGGTCCCGCTCACGCGCCAGCTCACGCCCGAGGAGGTCGATCGCGACTACGAGGGGGAGACCGGCACGGTGCTGATCGAGCTCATCGGCGAACGGGCCGACGAGATCCCGGCGGCCCTCGTGCGCGGCCATGCCCCGTTCTGCTGGGCGGCGAGTCCCGCCGCGGCGGTGACGGTGGCCGTCACGCTGGAGGAGGTGGCGCGGTTGGCCCTGCTCACGCGCCTGGTCAGCCCCGAGGGCGGACCGCTCGCCGATGTCCTGCGCGACAAGCACCATCAGCGCAAGCACGGGCCCAACGCGTATTACGGCCAGGGGTAGCGGCGCCTGAGCCAGCGCGGCGTCGGGCCCGCGTCGCGAGCGGGCCGGCTACCAGCGGTCGTGCACGTGCTCGCGGATGAGCCGGTCGTACACGTCGCGCACCCCGTCGAGCTGCCCGGCGCGCAGCGGCGCCAAGTCGGCGGCGGCGACGTTCTGCGCCACCTGCTCGGCATTGCGGGCCCCCGGGATCACCGTGCTCACGCCCGGCTGGTCGATGATCCAGCGCAGAGCGAACTGGGCCAGGGTGGAGCCGTCGTCGACGAGCTCTGAGAGCTCGCGGGCCGCCTGCAGACCGATGTCATACGGCACTCCCGAGAACGTCTCACCCACGTCGAAGGCCTCGCC
>DASXCN010000684.1:0-4326 GCA_036491155.1 Solirubrobacteraceae bacterium
GGATGGGCGTAGCGCTGGTAGAAGACCGGACCCGGCTGGCCGTCCTGAAACGGGTGGATGGTGGCGCGCTCCACCGCCGGCAGCCGCGCGTGAGCCAGCTGCGTCTCGCGCTCCATCGGCCGCAGCTTAGAGGCGCCGAGCGGCGCTTGACCTCCAGGCAACGGTCGTGTACCGTCGCGCACCGCCGAGCTCACGAGGAGAGGAGTTCACGATGGCAGTGACGACCGGTGAGACCACTCGTCCCACCACCCAGGCACCACCGGCGCGCGAGATCGAGAGGCGCTCGATCGACTGGGTGCCCGAGGACGAGCGCCACGCCCGCCTGTGGCATCAGATGCCGCTGTGGTTCTTGGGCAACTTCCAGTACTTCTCGATCCCGATCGGGTTCATCGGCCCGGCGCTCGGGCTGTCGCTGGTCTGGACCATCGTCGCCGGCGTCTCGGGCATCTTCGTCGGGACCCTGTTCATGGCGTTCCACGCCACCCAGGGACCGCGGCTGGGCCTGCCCCAGATGATCCAATCGCGCGCGCAGTTCGGGTATCGCGGCGTGCTGGTCCCGCTGTTCGCGACGCTGTTCACCTATATGGCGTTCAACGTCGCCGACCAGGTTCTGATGTCCTCGGGACTGAACGCCGCCTTCGGGTGGAACGCGGACCTGGTGGCGATCGTGATCGCGGTGATGGCCGCCGTGATCGCCATCTGGGGCCATGACTGGGTGCACCGGGTGTTCCGCCTCATCCTCATGTTCTCGCTGCCGGTGGTCACCATCCTCACCCTCGGTGTCATCTTCGGCGCCGCCGATGGGCACGCCCCCAAGCAGCACCTCGGCTTCGTCTTCGCGGGGTTCATGGCGCAGTTCTCTGCCGCCGCCGCCTACAACATCACCTACGCGCCCTACGTGTCTGACTACTCGCGCTACCTGCCCAAGGACACGTCGCCGCGCAAGGTGATCGCGTCGGTGTTCATCGGAGCGGCGGGTTCGCCGATCTGGCTGATCTCGCTCGGAGCGTGGCTGGCCATCCGCCTGGATGCCACCGACGGACTGCTCGGCACCAAGCTCGCCGGCAACAACATCTTCCATCCGCTGGGCACTGTGGCCGCCTTCCTGCTCGCCCTCGGCCTGGCGGCCACGATGGGCATGAACGCCTACGGCGGGATGCTGAGCTTCCTCACCGGGTGGGACTCGATCAAGTCGATCAGGCCCGGCCGGCGGGCCCGGATTCTCACCATCGTGCTCCTCACCGTTGTCTGGTACGTGATCGCCGAGACCATCTCCTCCAACGCGGTCTCCACAGTGCTCGTCTCGCTGACGCTGATGCTGTACCTGCTGGTCCCCTGGACGGCCACCAATCTCGTGGACTTCTTCCTCGTGCGCCACGGCCGCTACGCCATCGCGGACCTGTTCACCCCCAACGGTCTCTACGGGGCCTGGGGCTGGCGCGGCCTGACCGCGTACGGCCTGGGCTTCCTCGCCGAGATCCCGTTCATGGTGCTGCCGGGCATTGCGGGCTTTCACTACACCGGCCCGGTGGCCAAGCACATCTCGGGTGTCGACATCTCGTGGATCGTCGGGCTGATCGTGTCCGGGACGGCGTACTGGCTGTTCTCGCGCTCCCTCAACGTCCGCGCCGAGGCGGGGGCGATCAGGGCCTCGGACGAGGCGCTCGAGGCCACCATCTGAGCCGGCCCAGATCACCACGTAACGTATGTCTGTGGACGACACCGAGAGGATCCGTTTCGGCGCTCGGCTGCGCCACGCCCGCGAGTCGAGTCGCATGTCTCTGGGCGAGGTTGCGGCGCGCAGCGGCGTGACCAAGAGCTTCCTCTCGCGCGTCGAGCGCGACATCACCAGCCCGTCGGTGGCGAGCCTGGTGGGGATCTGCCAGGCGCTCGGACTCTCGCCCGCGGACCTGTTCCAGACGCCCCAGACGACGCTGGTGCGCCGCACCGACCGGCCGCGCGTGGCGGACCTCCCCAAGGCGGCCGAGGTCGTCGACACGCTCATCACCCCGGCCGATGAGCGGCACGTCACGGTGCTGGAGACGGCCGCCTCGGCGGGCGGCTCGGGCGGGTCGGCGCTGTACACGCTGCCCAGCGAGTGCGAGGTCTGCTTCGTGCTCTCGGGCTCTATCGAGGTCCAGGTGGAGGACGAGACGTTTTCGCTGGCCCAGGGCGATGCGCTCACCTTCGGCGCCGCCGTCCCGCACAGCTGGCGCGTCCTGGGCGACGGCGCGCGCATCCTGTGGATCCTGGCCCCGGCCCTGCCCGACCCGCAGGGGGGCGTGCGATGAGGGATCCCACCCGGCCCACCCCGCGCTTTCAGCCTCCGGACGCCAGCCAGTCCCCCCGCTACACCGGCCCGCGCACCTTTGCGCGGTTGCCGCATGTGGAGGTCCCGCACGAGGACGTCGACGCCGCCGTGATCGGAGTGCCCTTTGACACCGCTACCAGCTTTCGCACGGGGACGCGGTTCGGCCCCGAGGCGATCCGCTCGTCGTCGGCGCTGCTGCGGCCCTATCACCCGGCGCTCGACGTCGACGTGTTCGCGACCCTGTCGGTCGTTGACGGCGGCGACCTGGAGATCACGCCGGGCAACGCGCAGCGCACCGCCGAGCAGATCGCCGAGGGTCTGGAGCCCGTCCTGCGCGCCGGGATCGTGCCGGTGATCCTGGGCGGTGACCACTCGATCGTGCTCGGCGAGTTGAGGGCGCACGCGGCGGTCCACGGGCCGGTGGGCCTCGTCCTGCTCGACGCGCACGCCGACACCTGGGATCAGTACTACGGCGAGCGCTACTTCCACGGCACGCCGTTTCGCCGCGCTGTGGAGGAGGGGCTGCTCGACCCCTCACGCTCCCTGCTGGCGGGGATGCGCGGTCCGCTCTACGGGCCCGCCGACGTCGACCAGCCGCGCGACATGGGCTTCGAGGTCATCGACGGCGACGAACTGGTCACCCTCACGCCCGCGCAGTACGGCGAGCGGGTGCGGGCGCGGGTCGGGGACGGCCCGGTCTACCTGTCCTTCGATATCGACGTGCTGGACCCGGCGTTCGCCCCCGCGACGGGGACGCCCGAGGTCTCGGGCCTGTATCCGCGCGAGGCGCTGGGCTTCCTGCGCGCGCTGGCCGGGATCTCGTTCACGGGGTTTGATCTGGTAGAGGTCTCCCCGCCCTATGACGCCCCCGGACAGACCACGGCGCTCCTCGGTGCGGCTGTCGCCTTCGACATGCTGGCGCTGCACGCCGTCACGCGCCGCTGACGTTCCGCGTGAGCAGCGATGATCGACGCGCGCTTCGCGATCCTCGGCGCGCTCATCACGGTGGCCGGCAACGCGGTCTACGCGGTGGACACCGTGCGCGGCAACACGCAGCCCAACCGGGTGAGCTGGACGATGTGGATGCTGGCCCCGCTGATCGGGTTCGCCGCCGAGGTGACCCAGCACGTCGGGCTGCAGTCGCTGCTCACCTTCGCCATCGGCTTCGGGCCGCTGCTGGTGGTGTGCGCCTCATTCCTGGACCCCAAGGCCTACGCACGGGTGACCCTGTTCGACGTCCTGTGCGGAGCGCTCTCGCTGGTCGCCCTGGTGGCCTGGGCGGTAACCGGGACCGGTGACGTCGCCATCTTCTTCGCCATCATGGCCGACTTCTTCGGGGCGGTGCCCACCCTGCGCAAGGCCTACCGCGACCCCGAGTCTGAGCACGCCGTCGCGTTCCTGGGCGGCGTCGTGGGCTCAGTGATCACGCTGCTGACGATCAAGTCCGGCGACTGGGCCTTTGACAGCTGGGGCTTCCCGGTCTACATCGCCGTGGCCAGCGGGGTGATCGCGGCGCTCATCCTGCGGCCGCGCCTGACGCGCTCCGCCGTCGGGCGCGCGCGCTGAGATCTCACGCCGGGCCGCCTGGCACCGTTGCACACGATGATGCGCCGCTCCATGCGCCTTGAGGCTCGCCTGCCGTTTGACGGCGCCTGGCCGGTGGCGTTCCTGCGCCGACGGGTGGTTCCCGGCATCGAGGAGCCCATCGATGGGGGCTACCGGCGCAGCCTGGCCCTGCCGCATGCGGCCGGCGTCGTCGACCTCGTGGCGCGCGACGATCACGTCGAAGCGACGTGCGTGCTCGAGGACGAACGCGATCTCGACGCGGCCGGCGACGCGTGCCGGCGCCTGCTCGACCTCGATCGGGACCCGGCGCCGATCGTCGCGCACCTGGGTGGCGACCCGGTCATCGGCGCGCTGGTGACCGCCGCGCCGGGGCGGCGGGTGCCGGGTCATCCCGACGGCTGCGAGCTGGCCGTACGCGCCGTGCTGGGCCAGCAGGTCACCGTGGCGGC
>DASXCN010000685.1:0-3637 GCA_036491155.1 Solirubrobacteraceae bacterium
CTTATGAGCGCTCAGCGCGCCCTCGCCGGCGCCGAAGATGTAGGCGCCGATCAGGTACACCTGGGCAAAGACGGCGAGGACCACCGCCGACGCCGCCACCAGGTGCAGCCAGCCGGCGGCCCGGCGGACCCGGCCCCACCCTCGGGGGCCGGGGTCCGCCAGCTCGATCGCCGCGTCGCGGCGCCCCGGCGCCGACGGCGACGTGCGCGCCCCGGAGGTCATGCCGGCTGCGGGACGGCTTGGCGCCGGTCACGCGCCGCGGTGAGCTGCGCCACGCCGAGCAGCGCGTAGCCCAGCGAGTAGACGACGATGCCCAGCCAGACGATGTTGGCGACCTGAAAGGCGATCAGCAGGAGGCCGAGCAGCCCGCAGATGAGCGCGGCGTGATCGCGCCACGTCGGCTCCTCCGAGTGCGCCGAGATCGATACGCCCGCGGTGATCATGCCCCCCACCGCCAGCAGCGAGCCGACAGCGAACCCGCTCCAGACCCAGGAGGCGGCGGTGGAGTTGTTGAGCTGATCTTCGATGGGGATGGAGGCCACGTTGCACACCGACAGCAGGACGGTCCCCGCGATCACGGCACCGAGCCCGATCCACACCCCGCGGGTGCGCGGCAACCCTGAGCGCCGCAGCCACACGAGCCCGGCCACGAGCAGCGCCTCGGCGATCGCCGCCAGGACGTAGACGACGATCGCCGCGTCGTGGGTCATCGGCGCGCGCGCGAGGTCAGACGGGACATGAGTGCCGGCCGTCGAGGCGACCGACACGGTGCAGGCCGCCACGTTGAGGGCTGCTCCGGCAAGGAGCGCAGCCCCGGCGCGGCGGCGGTATGTGATGAGTGAGTTGGTCATGGCGCCACGCTATGAGCGCGCCGGCCGCGGATCATCGGCACCACCGCTTGGGCGCGCACGGCGACAGCGCGCGACCGCGGTACGTGCCAGTACTGAGCGCTGGTCGGCGCTGGCGCGGTTGCCCGCGCGCGTGCGCGTGGGGGAGAATGCCTCTGAGATGAAGGGCGTTCGCGCGTCGACCGGGGCGGCGTTCGTGTGGGCACTGTGCGTCGCCGCCACGATCCCCACCGTGGTCCTGCTCGCCGCAACCTGGGGGCGGCGGCTCCCCGACGACCTGTTCGGAGGCGTGGGCGGGCTCTCGTTCGCGCTGCTGTCACTGTCGTTCGCCACCGTCGGGGCGATCGTCGTGGCGCGCGTTCCGGGCAACGCCGTGGGCCGGGTGTTCCTCGCCATCGGCCTGCTCAACAGCGTCGCCCAGATCACCTATCAGTACGGAGCATGGGGCCTCACCCAGCCCGGGGGTGTGCCGGCGCTGCGTGAGATCGCCTGGGTCACCACGCCCATCGGGGAGCCGGTCGCCCCGCTGCTCGGCCTCGCCATCCTCCTCTTCCCCGACGGCCGCCTCCCGTCCCCGCGCTGGCGAGCCGTGCCGTGGCTGGTGGTGGCGGCGATCGCCGGTCTCGTCATCAGCGGCGCCCTGGAGCCGGGCGCCCAGGACGCGCCGTTCGCGGCGCTGACCAACCCGGTCGGCCTCCCGGGCACGCGCGAGGCGATGATGGTGCTCAATTGGGCGGCCTGGGGACTGACGGTGCTCGTCATCGCTCTGGGCGCCGCGGCGCCCGTCGTCCGGCTGGGCCGGGCGCGCGGCGACGAGCGCCAGCAGCTCAAGGTGGTGATGACCGCCGGCGCGGTCATCGCGCTCGTCGGCGCGCTGGACATGAGCACCTGGTTCATCTGGCCCCACGGCGCGCTGCCGCAGCGCATCGGACTGCTGGGGCTGTGCTTCAGCGCGTACGCGGTCACCGCCGGGACCGCGGTGCTGCGCTACCGCCTCTACGACGTGGACGTCGCCATCGAGCGAACGCTCGTCTACGGCACGCTCACGCTGCTGCTCGCCGGTGCCTACACGCTGACCACGCTGGCCTTGGGGACGGCGCTGGGGAGCGGATCGCCCTGGGCGACCGCCGGAGCCACGCTCGTCGTGGCGGCGGCGTTCCGCCCGCTGCGCGCCGCGCTCCAGGACCTGGTCGACCGCCGCTTTCGCCGTGCCCGGTACGAGGCGCGGCAGCGCGTCGCGTCGTTCATGGAGGAGCTCCGGGCCGGCCGCGCGGCGCCCGAGGCGATCGAGTCGCTGCTGCGCGAGCTGCTCTCAGACCCGAGCCTGGAGCTGCGTTTCTTCCTGCCCGAGACCGAGGTCTACGTGGATATCCGCGGTCTACCGGTCATCCATGTCATCGACGACCCGCGCGTCTGCACCCCGATCGAGCGCGCCGGCGCACCCGTCGCGCTGGTGCTCCATCGCCCCACCGGACCGCAGCGCCCCGATCCCCTGGCGACGCTCATCGAAGCGGGCGGCCTGGCCATCGAGATCGCCCGGCTGCGCGTCGAGCTGCGCCGCCACCTCGCGGAGGTCGAGGCCTCCCGGGCGCGCATCGTCGCGGCCGCCGACGCTGAGCGCCGCCGCATCGAGCGCGACCTGCACGATGGCGCACAGCAGCGGCTGGTCTCGATCGGACTGGCGCTGCGCCACGCTCAGCACGAGCTCGGCGCCGACGTCTCCACGCCCGCCAGCGACACCCTGGAGCGCGCCGTCGCCGAGCTGCAGGTGGCGATTGCCGAGCTGCGCGAGCTCGCCCACGGGCTCCCACCCTCGCAGCTGGACGCCGGTCTCGCACCGGCGCTGCGCGAGCTCGCCGCCCACGCGCCCCTGCCGGTGGAGGTGCGGATCACCGAGGAGCGATTCTCCGCCGGTGTCGAGGCGGCCGCCTACTTCATCGCCTGTGAGGGACTCACCAACGCGATCAAGCACGCACAGGCCCGGGCGGTGGTGCTCAGCGCCGGGCGCCAGAACTGCAGCCTGATCGTGCGCATCGCCGACGACGGCGTCGGCGGTGCGACGGCTCGCGGCGGGTCTGGCCTGCGAGGGCTGGACGATCGCGTCGCCGCGCATGGAGGCCGGCTGCGCATCGACAGCGCCCCGGCGAGCGGAACGACGGTTACCGCGGAGCTCCCGTGCGTGTCGTGATCGCCGAGGACCAGGTGCTGCTGCGCGAGGGCCTGGCCCGCCTCTTCGACGACGGTGGCCATGAGGTGGTCGCCTCACGAGGCGACGCGCAGAACCTCGCGGCGACGGTCGCCGGGCACAAGCCCGACCTGGCGGTCCTCGACATCCGCATGCCGCCCACCTTCACCGACGAGGGCGCCCGTGCCGCCCACGAGATCAAACGGGCACAGCCTGAGGTCGGCGTGCTCCTGCTCTCCCAGCACATCGAGACCACCCACGTGGTGGACCTGGTGGGGCTGAGCGGCTTCGGCTACCTGCTCAAGGACCGCGTCCTAGCGGTGACCGAGTTCCTGGAGGCCTCCGAGCGCGTCGCCCGGGGCGGGTCCGCGCTGGACCCGCAGGTGGTGAGCCGCCTCCTCGGCCACGGCCGCCCCGACGACGCGCTGTCTGACCTGTCCGATCGCGAGCGCGAGGTGCTGGGGCTGATGGCCGAGGGGCTGACCAACACCGGCATCGCCAAGCGCCTCTACCTCAGTGAACGCACCGTCGAAGCGCACGTCCGCCATGTCCTGCTCAAGCTGAGCATCCCCGACAGCGAGGACGGCCATCGCCGCGTCCTCGC
>DASXCN010000686.1:0-2016 GCA_036491155.1 Solirubrobacteraceae bacterium
GCGGCCGCTCCGCTGCTCGCGCGCCTCGCCGGCCCCGACGACGTCTACCTCGTCGGCGGGGCCGTCCGCGACCTCCTGCTGGGCATGGACCCACTCGATCTGGACCTGGTCATCGACGGCGACCTGGAGGCCGTCGCCGCCTTGCTGGGCACGCCGGCCAAGGTCCACGATCGCTTCGAGACGCGCACGCTGACGCTCGACGGGTTCAGCTACGACCTGGCCCGCGCCCGCCGCGAGACCTACGCGCATCCCGGCGCACTGCCGACGGTGTCGCCCGCCGGCATCGCCGAGGACCTGTTGCGCCGGGACTTCACCGCGAACGCCCTAGCCCTCGGCCTGTCCGGCACCGCTCGCGGCCGGCTGCTGCAGGCGCCTCACGGCCGCGAGGACGTCGCGGCGCGCCGCCTCCGGGTGCTGCACGACGAGAGCTTCCTCGACGATCCCACGCGGTTGCTGCGCCTGGCGCGCTACGCGGCGCGGTTGAGCTTCACGATCGAGGAGCGCACCCTCGAGCTGGCGCAGGCGGCGGTCGCGGCACGAGCGCTGGACACGGTGAGCGGACCCCGGTTGGGCGCCGAGCTGCGGCTGCTGGCCGGGCAGGGGGACCCCGTGCGAGGCTTTCTCGTCCTGTCCGAGCTGGGGATCGACGCGGCGCTGGCCCCGCGGTTCGGAATCGCCGGCGAGGAGCGGGCCGCTCTGGCCCGGCGCGCGCTGGCCCTGCTGCCCGACGACGGTGAGCCCGCCGACCTCGTCCTCGCGGTGGCCGGACTCGATGTTGCGCCCAAGGAGCTCAAGGGATTGCTGGCGCGTTTCGCCTTCCCAGCCGCCCGCCGCGACCGCATCACCGCCGCCGCACGCGCGGTCAGGCTGGCGCACCAGCTCGCGGCGGCGACCGAGCCCTCGCAGATCGCCGCGGCCATCGGCGCGGGCTCGCCCGAGCTCGTCGCTCTGGCGGGTGCGATGGGCGCCGAGGCACCGGCGCGGCGCTGGCTGGACGAGCTGCGTCATGTGCGCCTGGAGATCGACGGCGACGACCTACTGGCGGCGGGGGTGGCGCCCGGGCCGGCCGTCGGGGCGGGACTCGCGGCGGCGCGCGCCGCCAAGCTGGACGGTCGTACCGGGGGCCGCGAGGCCGAGCTGGCCGTGGCCCTCCAGGCCGCACGCGACCGAGGGTAGGCTCAGGCCATGCAGCTACCCGAGCCGTTCTACGCCGTGGGGCCCCACTTCGCGATCGATCTGCCGGGCGCCCGAGCGGCCTTCTCCACCCGGCGCGGGGGTCACTCGAACGGTCCCTACGCGAGCCTGAACCTGGGGTGGCTCACCGAGGATGACCAGCGCGCGGTCACCCACAACCGCGAATCCCTGCGCACGCAGCTGGGCGCGCCGCGACTGAGCTTCGTCCACCAGGTCCACGGCGCGGAGGTGCGGCGGATCATCGCCGGGTCCGCGGAGCGGGCCGAGCGCCCGCGCCTGGACGGCCAGGCGACCGACCAGGACGACGTCGCCCTGTGCGCTCTCACCGCTGACTGCCTGCCGATCGCCGTGGCCGGAGTGGGTGGGCGCCGGGTCGTGGCCATGCTCCACGCGGGCTGGCGAGGACTGGCCACGGGCATCGTCGCGGCCGGCGTGGCGGCGGTCCGGGAGCTGGGCGGCGACGGCGAGCTCAGCGCGGCCATCGGACCCGGCGCGGGCCCGTGCTGTTATGAGACCGGGGAGGAGGTTCACGAGACCTTCGTCGACATCGGTGAGGCCCACCACGGGCGCAACCTCGACCTCAAGGCGATCGCGCGCCATCAACTGCGGGCCGCGGGGGTGGCGCACGTGGCCGACATCGGCCTGTGCACCATCTGCTCGGATCCGGGGCTGTTGTTCTCCCATCGGCGCGACGACGGGGTCACCGGCCGCCAGGCGGGAGTGGCGTGGTTGACCTGATCCACGGGCTCACCGCCGAGGTCGTGGCGCGCAACCTCGAGCGCGCCCAGGAGGCGATCGCGGCGGCTGGACGCGACCCCGGCG
>DASXCN010000687.1:0-7764 GCA_036491155.1 Solirubrobacteraceae bacterium
GCAGTCCCTGGACTCCCAGATCTCCCAGCTCGAGCAGCAGCAGGAGCAGATGACCGCATCCGAGCAGAAGCTGCGCTCCAAGATCGAGCAGTTCCGCTCCAAGAAGGAGGTCATCAAGGCCCAGTACTCCGCGGCAGAGGCCCAGGTCCGGATCTCCGAGGCCGCCACCGGCGTGGGCGAGGAGATGGCCGACGTCGGCCTGGCCATGCAGCGCGCGCTGGACAAGACCGAGAACATGCGTGCTCGGGCCGGCGCCGTCCAAGAGCTCGAGGCCGCCGGCACCTTCGAGGACCTCACCCAGCTGGGCTCCGGCGAGGACGACATCGACCGCCAGCTCAAGGCTCTATCGAGCTCGACCGAGGTCGACGCCGAGCTGGCCAAGATGAAGGCCGAGCTCGGGGGCGGGAGCGGCGCCAAGGGCGAGCTGGGCGCAGGCGCGCCGGGCTCCGGCGGCGAGAGCTCGGGTGCCGGCCAGGAGCAGGCTCAGTGATCGTCAGGATCTCGAACGAAGGGCAGTACGAGGTCTCCGACGACGACGTCGCCGAGCTGAACGAGCTCGACAACGAGGCCGTCGCCAGCTGTCAGGCGAGCGACGAGCAGGCCTTCCGCGAGGTATTCGGCCGTCTGCTCGACTACATCCGCACCAAGGGACGCCTGGTCGGCGAAGATGAGCTCATGGGCTCAGACATCATCCTGCCGCCGCCCGACGTCTCCCTGGAGGAAGCCAAGCGCGAGTTCCAGGGCGACGGCCTGATCCCGGGCTGAGCGTCCGGCGGCGCCCGACGCGAGGCGTGGCCGCCGAGTTCGTTGTTCTCACGGGTCTGTGAGTGGGTTTGCCTCACAGTCAGCCCACAAAGAGCCGTCAAAGCCCACCTGGGCCGGGGACCGGTGGGAGATTTTCACTCTCTGACTATGAAGATCTCCCACACTCACCCAGACGGCCCCTGTCCGTGAGAGGAGATAGCTCCCACAGCCCATGGGAAGGGCCAAAACCGCGTCTCGGGGCGACCGCCAACCCGTCACCCACCGTTCCCCAAGCGCAGCTGACGTCCGCCGATACCCCGCCCCGCGGTTGACAGCAGACCGCCCGCCGTAACTGGATTTCAACCTACGGTGGTGCATTTTCGCGCCCCAGATGGTTATATACCGGAATCCGGGTCATCGTCACTCATGATTTCTTTGAAACGTTCGGCGGAGCTGAGCGGGTCACGGCCGAGATCGCGCGCGCCTTCCCCGATGCCCCGGTGTACGCGATCCTGGGCCGGCAGGAGGTGGCCGAGCGCATGGGGATTGCCGACCGGGTGGTCACGTTGCTCCCCGAGCGCGACGCGCTGCTGCGTCACTACCGCCGGCTCGCCCCGGCCTACCCGGCGCTGGTGCGCTCGTTCCGCCTGCCCGCCGCCGACATCGTCGTCGCCTCGAGCTACGCGTACGCCCACGGCTTTCAGACCATCAACTGCGCGCCGGTGGTCTGCTACTGCCACGGCCCGTTCCGGCACTTGTGGACGCAGCGCACCGCGTACTCCCGGCACCTGCCCGGCGGCCTGGCCGGCCGGCTCGCCTTCTCCGGATATGCCGCGGCCGCCCGGGCGGCCGACCGCTCGGCGGCCCGCTCGGTCCACACGTACCTGACCCAGTCGCCGTTCACCGCGGAGACCATCGCTCACTGCTACAGGCGCGCCGCCCAGGTCGTCCCTCCGCCGATCGACTGCGGCCGCTTTCACCCCTCGGGCCGGCCCCACGGCGAGTATTTCCTCTTCGCCGGGCGTCTCGTGGAGGCCTACAAGCGGCCGTCGCTCGTCGTCGACGCCTTCGCCCGAATGCCCGACCTGCGCCTCCTCGTCGCCGGAGACGGCCCGGCGATGGGGGCGCTGCGCCGCCGCGCGCCGCGCAACGTGGAGTTTCTCGGCCGGCTGGACGATGACGCCCTGGTGGCCGCCATGCAGGATTGCGCGGCCGCGGTGTTTCCCAGCGTCGACGACTTCGGGCTGATCCCGCTCGAGGTCAACGCCTGCGGCCGGCCCGTCCTGGCCCTCCGCGCCGGCGGCGCCCGGCATACGGTCGCCCACGGCATCAGCGGGGAGTTCATCGAGGATCAGAGCGTGGACGCGGTCGTCCGCGCGGTGCGCGGGCTGGACCCCGACCGTTACTCCCCTGAGGCCGTGCGCGCCCATGCTCTGGCCCGCGACGGCCGCTCGTTCCGCGACCGCCTCCGGGCGGCGGTGCTGTTCGCCGCGGAGGATGCGCTGCCCGTGCCCCGGCCAGTGGCACCCTCGCCGCTGCTCTCGCCGGCGATCATTCCGTCTGAGGCGCTTGCCCACGGCAGCAGCGCCGCCGCACATGCCTGAGCTGCCGGCGCCGGCGGCTGCAGCTCCGCATCGTGCCCCTGCTGCGGTTGGCGATGGCGCGCCGGTGGCGGGCCGCGTCCTCATCGTCACCCCGGACTATCCCCCGGCTCACGGCGGCATCCAGACGCTGATGGGCAAGCTGGGGCGGTTGCTGCCGGCCTCGGCGCTCGAGGTGGTGACCTTCGACCATCCCGAGGCGCCGGCCTACGACGGAGCCCACGCGGTCACCGTGCATCGGGTGCCCGCGCGCGCCCGCGCAATCCGCATCGCCGCCCTCTCAGGCCGGGCGCTGCGCGAGGCCGCGCGTTTTCGCCCCGACGTGGCTCTGCTCGGCCACGCCGCCGCCGCTCCGGCGGGCGCGGTGCTGCGCCGGGCCGGGATCCCGACCGCCACCTATGCCCATGCCGAAGAGTTCCGCGTCTGGCCGGCCCGGTCGCGCTTTGCCATGTGCCACACCGACGCGGTCATCGCCGTCAGCCGCCACACCCGCGCCATGGCCGTGGCCGCCGGCGCGCCCGCCGACCGTGTGCATCTCATCCATCACGGGGTGGACACGCCGGACGCGGTCACCCCCCGAGTGTCAGGCGCGCGCCCACCCACGGTGATCACGGTGGCACGGCTGCGCGACCTCCACAAGGGCCACGACGTGATGCTCCAGGCCATGACCGTGGTTCGCCGCCGCGTGCCCGGGGCGCGGTGGGTGGTGCTCGGCGACGGTCCCTTGCGCCCGCGCTATGAGCAGCTCGCTCGCGAGCTGGGCCTCGGTAGCGCGGTCGACTTCGTCGGGGGCGCCAGCGATGGCGAGCGCGACGCGTGGTTGCGCCGCGCCGACGTGTTCGCCATGCCGACCCGGCTGCCCGACGGCGTGCGCGGGGGAGAGGGGTTCGGGATCGCGTACCTGGAGGCGGCCGCGTATGGCCTGCCCGTGGTGGCGGCCAACGCCGGCGGCGCCGTCGACGCCGTCGACGCCGGGGCCACCGGTCTGCTCGTGGACGCGACCGACCATCGTCAGGTCGCCGACGCGCTGGTCAGCCTGCTTGCCGAGCCTGGCCGCGCGCAGGCGATGGGCCGGCGCGCGATCGCGTGGGCGCAACAGTTCCCGTGGCAGCGCACCGCCGATCAGGTGGCGGACGTTCTGGGCCTCATCGCCGATGGGGCCGGGCGCTGATGCGCCTGCTCTGCGTCAGCCACACCGCGCGGGTTGCGGGCGCCGAGCACTCGTTGCTGGTCCTCCTGGACTCCCTGCCCGAGGGGGTCGAGGCGGCGCTGGCCTGCCCCGAGGGCGAGCTGGCCGCCGCGGCACGCGTCCAGGGGGTCGAGGTTCGCCCGATCTCCGGCACCGATCTCAGCGGGCGGCTGCATCCCCGGCACACCGCGCGCGAGGTGATGCGTCTGCTGCGCTCAGGTCGCGAGCTGGCGGCGATCGCTCGCGAGTGGGGCGCCGACGTCGTGCACGCCAACACCCCACGGGCCGGGTTGGTGAGCGCCGCCGCCGGCGGCGGGCTCCCGCTCGTCGTGCACGTCCGCGACTCGCTGCCGCCGGGCCGCGTACCGGCGCTCACCCTGTCGGTGCTGGCCCGGCGCGCGTCAGCGTTCGTCTGCACGTCGCGTTTTCTCGCCGAGCAGGTGCCACGACGTGCGGCGACGGCGATCGTGGCCAACGCGGTCGACCCGGAGCGCTTTGACCCTGCCCGGGTCTCCCGGGCGCAGGCCCGGGTGCGCCTGGGGCTCTCCGATGACGAGCCCGTCCTGGCGCTCGTGGCCCAGGTCTCACCCCACAAGGGCCAGAGCGATGCGATCCGGGCGCTCGCGCTCGTCCGCCGCCGGCACCCGCGCGCGCAGCTGCTGCTCGTGGGCTCGGTCAAGTTCACCAGCGCCTCGACGCGCTTTGACAACCGCGGCTACCGCGCGCAGCTACAGCGCCTCGTCGATGAGCTGGGCCTGCGCGCCGCGGTGAGCTTCCTTGGCGAGCGGCCCGACATCCCGGAGTTGCTGGCCGCCGCCGACCTGGTGCTGGTTCCCTCGTGGTACGAGCCCTTCGGTCGGGTCGCCGTAGAGGCCATGCTCATGCAGGTGCCGGTCATCGCCACGGCGGTCGGCGGGGTCCGCGAGGTCGTCGTCGACGGCGTCGACGGGCTCATCTGCGAGCCCCGGGACGTCGCGGCCTGGGCGCAGGCGATCGTCTCGCTGCTCGACGATCCGGTCCGCCGCCGGGAGATGGGAGAGCAGGGTCGCCGCCGTGCCAGCGACGCCTTCTCCCCGGCCCGCCACGCGCACGGGATGCTCGGGGTGTTCCAGCGGATCCTCCCAGCACCGCGCACGGCGCCCTTCTCCGCCATTCCTGGCTATTCTCTGCAATCTAGTGGATCGGGAACGCGACCCCATGGTTGACGACCAGCCGCGCTATACCAGCCTGCGCGATTATGCGCATCTGCTCCGGAAGCAGTGGGTGCTCGTCGTCGTCCCCATGGTGGTGGCGGGCGTCGCCGCGCTCGCCTACACGCTGCACGCGACCGCGACCTACAGCACGCGCGCCCAGGTCCTCATCCAGGACGAGAGCCGCCAACTGGCGCTGCTCGGGACACCGGTGCTGAGCTCCTCGAACAACAACTCGGCGGGCATCCTCGCCGAGACGGTCAACACGCCCGGTCTGGCGGTGGCGGTGCGCCGGCGGCTGCATGCCCACGTCCCCATCGCGACCCTCATGGGGGATGTGTCGCTGTCGATCGACGCCAGCACCGGCTTGCTCGACGTGAATGCGACCGCGCCGACGGCGCGCTTCGCCGCGACGGTGGCCAACGGCTACGCACACCGGATCGCGGCCACCACCACGGCGGCGGCGCAGCGGCAGTTCGCCTCCGCCGCGCGGGTCCTGCGCCGCCGGCTCTCCCAGCTGAGCGCCTCCGCCACCGCCAATGCGGGGGAGCGCGCGACGCTCCAGGACGAGATCAGCCGCGTGGAGTTCCTCCAGGCCACCTCGACGCCCGCGCAACTGGTCAGCGCTGCCGTGCGCCCGAGCAGTCCCGCCTCGCCCAAGCCGGCCCGCGACGTCGGGCTCGGGCTCCTCGCCGGGCTGCTCATCGGGGTCATCGCCGCGTTCGTGCGCGAGTCGTTCGATCGCCGGATCCGCGCCTCCGGCCAGATCGCCGGTGAGGTGGGCCTGCCCGTGGTTGGGCACGTCCGCCGCGCCACGCTCGGCCGGGCGGTCCGCCCCTGGCAGACCGGCGACCGGGAGGCCGCCGGGGACGTCGAGACGTTCCGGATCCTGCGCAGCAACCTCGACCTCCTGCTCGCCGGACACGACGCCGGCCCGGTCCTCGTCACCAGCCCGCTTCCGGAGGAGGGCAAGTCCACCGTCGCGGCGTCGCTCGCGCTGGCCTCGGCGGCCGCGGGACGCCGGACGCTGCTCATCGAGGCCGATCTGCGCCGCCCCTCGCTGGCCAAGCGGCTCGGGATCGGCGCGACGCCCGGGCTGGCCGACTATCTCTCGGGGCGCGCCGAGTCCCAGGCCGTGAAGCGCCCGGTGCCGATGGCGCGGGGCATCGCCGCCACGGTGGCCGCGGCCAACGGCAACGGCAACGGCAACGGTCATCACAACGGCGACGCCGACCACGCCGCCGTCAACGGGGCGGTCGCCCCCGGGCTCGTCTGCATACCGGCGGGACACGTCCGCAGCGGCGCGGCGGAGCTGTTGGCCTCCTCGCGCATGCGTGAGCTGCTGGACGACGCGACCGCCGCCTACGAGCTTGTGATCCTCGACACCCCGCCGCTGCTCCCGGTCAGCGACACGCTCGGCCTGCTGCCGGGCGCGGGCGCCGTGATCCTCTGCGTCCGCTCGGGCCAGACGACCCGTGAGCAGATCCAGGCGGCCAGCGATGCCCTCAGCCGGGTGCGCCCGGCGGTGAGCGGCCTCGTCGTCACCGGTGTCCGCGCGAGCGACGACGCCGGCGGCCAGGGGCTGTATCCCTACCGCTACAGCTACGCCGGGCGCGCGGACTGAGCGTCGGCGGCGGCCGCCAGGGCGAACGCCGCGGCCAGCAGGATCCCGTTGCGCGGGAAGTAGAGGACGTCGTCGAAGAGGTTGGCGACGACGTAGGCCGCCAGCATGGCGAAGCCGAGCATGGCCCGGCGGCGCAGCGCGGAGCGCATGGCCACGAGGAACGTCGCCACCAGTGCCAGCCCGCCGGCAACGCCGAGCTCGACCGTCTCGTCCAGCCATACGTTGTGGGCGTAGTACACGGGGTTGGCGGGGTCGGGGTTCAGCGTCCCGTAGAGACCTGGCCCGACCCCCACCAGCGCGTGGGCGGGGATGAGATGGATGGCCTGCGTGAGCAGACCCAGGCGCGTCCCGCTGGAGACGCTCGAGGTGTCTGAGGCGGTGAGTAGATAATCGCCGAAGGTCGAGTGTCCGCCGGGCACGGGCATGATGGCCAACAGCAGGAAGAGCAGGGCGACGATGATCACCGGCCGGACCGGGTCGCGGCGCAGGCTCAGCGCGGCCAGCCCCGCCAGCACGCCCACCCAGCTCTGTCGCGACAGGGTCATCAGGAGGCCGGCGGCGGTGAGTCCGCATGCGGCCACCAGTGCCCAGCGCACGGCGGGCGAGATCCTCGGCGGGCGGGTGCGCCACAGCCACACGGCCGCCACCAGGCCGAGCATCTCGTACTGGCCGGCGCTCGGCGCGGCCATGAACGGGAAGATGCCCCGCACGACGTTGAGCGAGCCGACCACCCAGTTGTGCTGCTCCTGGGCCACGGTGGCCGCGCGCTGCCCCGCGAATAGCCGGAACTCTCCGGTGAGCCAGCTCACCACGGCGTGCTGGCCCGCGCCGAACTGGATGACTACCTGGGCGATCAGTGCCACCCCGGCGGCCGCGGCCCCGATGACGATGGCCGTCGCCACCGCCCGAACGGAGAGCGCCCCGGCGGTCATGCTCGCCGCCAGCGCCCACGCGAACAGCGCGAACAGGCACAGGTAGAGCAGCCGCGAGCCGGCCGTCGACAGCGAGCTCGAGTGGACTGCGCCCACGACCGCGAAGAGGAGCAGGACCGCGAACGCCGGCACCGACAGCCGCCCGCGCAGCCTCCGCCAGGAGCCGCGCTGGCTGAGCAGCAGCGCGCCCGAGACGAGCAGCACGAGTGGCACCGCGGCAAACAGCGACAGGCCACCGGCCGAGGCCGGGTAGACGAGGAAGGGCAGGACAGTGAGCAGGGCCAGGGCGGCGTGCTGAGGGCGCGCGAGCGTCCAGATGGCGAAGGCGCCGGTGGCCGCCGCCGCCGCGACGACGGGTCCGCGGCCCAGCGCCGCCTCGCGCCCTGCCGCGACGGCGGCGATCCCGGCGAGCACGAGCAGTCCGGCGACGATGGTCCCCTGCTGCGGGGTGCCGACCACCGAGGCCCGACGAGCCGAGCGCGGG
>DASXCN010000688.1:0-1851 GCA_036491155.1 Solirubrobacteraceae bacterium
AGCTCGATCGCGAGCGGCAGGCCGTCAAGCCTGGCGACGATGCCCGCGACGAGGTCGTCGGTGAGCCGGACGCTCGGCCGCGCGGCCACGGCCCGCTCGGTGAATAGCCGCGCGGCGTCGGCGGCGTCCAGCTCGCCGAGCAGGTAGACGCGCTCGGCGGCGATCGCGAGCGGCGCCCGGCTGGTGATGAGCACGCGCAGCTCGGCCGTCGAGGAGACCAGGAAAGCGACGAGGCCGGCCACCGCCTCGATCAGGTGCTCGCAGTTGTCGAGCACCAGCAGACTGGGCGACTGCCCGAGCAGGTGCGCGATGCGCGCGCGGACGTCGGCGCGCTGCGCCGCGGTCAGGACGCGGCGGCCGCTCACCGAATCACGGACCCCGAGCGCGGAGCCGACCTCGCCCGCCACGTCCTCCGCCGAGGTCACGCCGGCCAGCTCGACGACGTGCACCGCGGGCTCCGCCGCCGTCCGCGCGATCGCGTTGGCCAGCCGGGTCTTGCCGAGGCCGCCGGGACCGACGACGGACACCACCCGCGAACTGGACAGCAGCGCCCGCAACCGCTCCAGGTCGGCGTCGCGGCCGATCAGCGTGGTCGCCTCGTATCGGATGCCGCGGCGGACCGGCCTGTCAAGCGCGAGCAGGCCGCGGTGCGCCCGCTGAAGCAGCTCGCCTGGGTCGGCGCCGAGCCGCTCACGCAAGTCCCGCTGGTAACGCGCGTACCGCTCAAGCGCCGCCGCGGGTCCGCGGACCGCCGCCTCGCTGCGCAGCAAGTCCGCGAGCAGCGGCTCGTCCTGCGGCCGCTCCGCGTGCGCCAGCTCAAGAGCGGGGAGCGCGCCGGCGTGCACCCCGGTCCTGCTAGACGCGCGCGCCAGGATCACGCGGGCGGCTGCGGCGTCCGCGGCGGCCTTCCGGCGGACCTCCGCCAGCGGGCCGGCGTCACCGTCGCCCACGCCTGGCAGGCCGGCCGTCAGCTCAAGCGCCTCCCGCGCCAGCGCGGCCGCTGCGGAGGCGTCCTGCCCGAACGCGGCCGCCGCGTCACCGACAAGCGCTGCGAGCCGCTGGCTATCGACCTCATCCGGCGCGGCCCCGAGCCGGTATCCGGCCGCGTCGGTGACTATCGACTCCGGACCGCACGCCGTCCGCACCCGCGACACGAGCACCTGCAGGCTCTTCACGCCGTTGAGCGGTGCCTCGTCTCCCCAGATGAGCTCGATAAGCTCCTCGTCGGGCACCGGGCGGCGCCCCCGCGCCGCCAGGGCGGCCAGCAGCGCCCGCGGACGGTCGCCCACCACCGGTCTCCCCCGCCAGCGCACATCGTCAAGCAGGTTAAGGGCGATGCTCACCCGGTTAGTCTAAAGTGGGGCGCTATCGCGGGGCTGTTTACCTGGTGGCCATCGGGGACCGATATACAGCTGGTTATGGACAGCAACATAAAGCTGCTGCTTGCCGACGTCGACGGGACGCTGGTGACGCCGGATAAGGCGCTCACCGACCGGGCGATCGATGCCGTCCGCAGGCTGGGCGAAGCGGGGATCCTGTTCGCGGTCACGAGCGGGCGGCCGCCGCGCGGCATGTCGATGCTGATCGAGCCGCTCAACCTCACCACGCCCATCGCCGCGTTCAACGGCGGCATCCTGGTGAACCGTGACATGTCGGTGATCGAGCAGCGGGTGATCCCCGAGGAGCTTGTCGTACCGGTGGCGGACCTCAACCGGTCATTCGGCCTGGACACCTGGGTCTACCGCGGCGCCGACTGGTTCATTCCCGACCCGAAGGGCGCCCACGTGGCCAGGGAAACCGCGACGGTCCGGTTCGAGCCCAAGGTAATGGACGGCCTCGACGGGCTCACCA
>DASXCN010000689.1:0-2683 GCA_036491155.1 Solirubrobacteraceae bacterium
GCGCTCATAGAACGCCCCCGGGTCGCCGTCGCCCGTGATCGCGCCGAGGCGCAGCACGCGAGCCTCCAGCCCGGCCGCCCACTCGTGCACCGCGGTGACCAGCCGCGCGCCCAGCCCGCCCCCGCGCGACCTGGGATCGACCCACATCCCCCAAAGGCCCGCCACGCCATCGTCGCGGTCATACCAGCGACCGGCCGCCATTCCGACCCACTGCTCGCCGTCGACGGCGACGAACACCGCGATCTCATCGCCGCTCTCGCTGTGGCGGGCCAGGTCTGTCCATTCGGACTCCGGGTAGGCGAGCTCGGCCTCCAGGCTGGAGCCGAAGGCATCGGGCGAGTCGGCCAGCGCGCGCAGGCGCAGCTGCTTGAGCAGGTCGGCGTCTCCGGCGACCACCGCCCTGATCGCCGGGGTGGCCATCTACCCCTTCAGCGCGACATCGATCGGCTCGAAGTGGGCGAAAGCGTAGAGGTCGTCGACCCGCCGGCGCACCGCCGCCGCGTCCACGTCCACGACTCCCTCGGTCCCGAACTGCTCGACGTTGAAGGAGGCGATCGCGGTCCCGTAGGCCATGGCGTTGCGCAGCACCGGCATGCTCACGCCACCGCTGATCTGGCTGGCGATGAAGCCGACGAAGCCGCCGGCGAAGGTGTCGCCGGCTCCGGTCGGGTCAATGACCTCGTGCAGCGGGTAGGCGGGCAGCGCGAAGAAGTCGTCCTTGGTGATGAGCGCCGACCCATACTCGCCCTGCTTGGCCACCACCACCGAGGGGGCGGACGGGTGCCCATTCAGGATCTCGTGGGCCGCTGAGATCAGGTTTGGCTTGCCGGTGAGCTGGCGCAGTTCCTCGTCGTTGAGCATGAGGCAGTCGACCCGGCCGATGATCTCCAGCAGCTCATCGCGCGCGATGTCGATCCACAGGTTCATCGAGTCCAGCGCGACGAACCGCGCCGCCGCGCACTGCTCTCGGACCTGCAGCTGCAGGCCGGGCTGGATGTTGGCCAAAAACAGCACGTCGCAGTCGCGGGAGGCCTGCGACAGCTTGGGGGCGAAGTGCTCGAACACGTTGAGCTGAGTGTCGAGGGTCTCACGTGTGTTGAGGTCCCAGCCGTACTTGCCCTTCCAGAAGAAGGTCTTGCCGCCCGCCACGCGCTCGACGTCGTCGATGTTGGAGCCGCGGGTCTGCAGCACGGCGAGATCGGCCTCCTCGAAGTCGTCGCCCACCGGCCCCACGAGCCGTACGTCGTGCAACAGAGACGCGGCCAGCGCGAAATGCGTGGCCGCACCGCCGAGCATCCGTTCGCGCACGCCGAACGGCGTCTCGACCGCGTCGTAGGCGATCGACCCGACCACCGAGATGGTCACGCGGCTACCTCCGCGGCCAGCCCCGCCGCGTCGCGCAGGGCATCGGCCTCATCGGTGCGCTCCCACGTGAAGTCGGGCTCGTCGCGGCCGAAGTGCCCGTAGGCCGCGGTCTGCTGGTAGATGGGCCGATGGAGGTCCAGCCGATGGCGGAAGGCCGCAGGGCGCAGGTCGAAGCGGTCAGAGACCAGTGCCTCGATGCGCTCAGGCGACAGCCCCGGCGCCTCGGTGCCAAAGGTCTCGACCATGATCGACACCGGGCGGGCCACGCCGATGGCGTAGGCCACCTGGACCTCGGCGCGGTCGGCCAGCCCCGCGGCGACGACGTTCTTGGCCACCCAGCGGGCCGCATAGGCGGCCGAGCGGTCCACCTTGGACGGGTCCTTGCCGCTGAAGGCGCCGCCACCGTGGCGGGCCATGCCGCCGTAGGTGTCGACGATGATCTTGCGCCCGGTCAGCCCGCAATCGCCGACGGGACCGCCGATGACGAAGCGGCCGGTCGGATTGACGAGGAAGTCGGCGCGCAACCCTGTCTCGTCGTAGAGCTCGGCGGGAAGCTCGGGCACGACGACGTGCTCCCACATGTCGTCGCGGAGACGGTTCCCACCCGCTCCCTCGGCGCCCTCGGCGTGCTGGGTGGAGATGAGCAGCTTCTCGATGCCCACCGGCACCCCGTCGGCGTAGCGGACGCTCACCTGGGTCTTGCCGTCGGGGCGCAGGTAGTCCAGGGTGCCGTCCTTGCGGACCTGGGCCAGGCGGCGCGCCAGCCGGTGCGCTAGCGCGATCGGCACCGGCATGAGCTCGGGCGTCTCATTGGTGGCGTAGCCGAACATCATGCCCTGGTCGCCGGCGCCGGCGAGGTCGAACTCGTCGGGATGGGCGGCGTCATGACCGTTCTGCCGGGTCTCATAGGCGGCGTTGACGCCCTGGGCGATGTCGGCGGACTGCTTGTCCACGGCATTGAGCACGGCGCAGGACCCGGCGCTGAAGCCCAGCGAGGCGTCGGTGTAGCCGATCTGCGCGATCGTCTCGCGCGCGATGTCCTGGACGTCGAACGTCGCCGTCGTGGAGATCTCGCCCGAGACGACGACGAGACCGGTGTTGACGAGCGTCTCGCAGGCCACCCGCCCGTTGGGGTCCTGAGCCAGGACCGCGTCGAGCACGCCGTCGGAGATCTGGTCGGCGACCTTGTCGGGGTGGCCCTCGGTGACGGATTCGGAAGTGAACAGGTACTGCCTCGCGGGTGGGGCCATCCGGGGGCCTCCCTTTCTCTGTTTCGTCTCTGTTTCGCGCGGCCGCGCAGGTTAGCGGCCCGCGAGCA
>DASXCN010000690.1:0-2434 GCA_036491155.1 Solirubrobacteraceae bacterium
GGCGTCCTCGGTGATCTTCGGCTGCTCCATCGGGCCCGTGACGGCGTTGGTGGACGCGAACGCCAGCGACGTGACCCCGGCGGCGCGCCCGGCCTCGAGCAGCGCGTAGGTTCCCGCGACGTTGGTGCGGAAGGTCTTGTCCGGCTCCTGGAGCGAGCGCAGCACCGACGTCACGGCGGCCAGGTGGACGATCGAGTCAAAGCCACCGTCGAGCGCCGAGGCCAGGACGTCGCGGTCGGCGATGTCGCCCTGGACCAGGTCCACCGCCGGGTCCGGGTGGGGCTGGAGGTCGACCACGCGCACCTGCGCGCCGTCGCCGGTGAGGGCGGAGACGACGTGGCGGCCGATGAAGCCGGATCCGCCGGTGACGAGGACACGGCGGCCTGCGAGGTCGGAGGAGGTACTCATATCCAGTGCGGGTCTTCCAGGTGTGGGTGCCGGCGCGGGGGAGCCGTGGCGGTGCATCACTGCCGGCCTCAGGCGGCGCGGAGGTGCCCAGCGAGCGCACGAGGATAGCCGACGGGAGGGCGTGGGGCGGGTTCCGGGGGGTCGGCGGGCCCGTGTCCGTCTGGCTGATACTTTCGGCTCGGCGTGTCCCATGGACCTGGTCCCTCGAGGCCGCCCGGCCCGGTCCCGGAGCGCCCGGCCGCCCGGCGACGGGGGCGCCGGCGCCCCCGGACCATGACAACCGCCCGGCGCCGGGCGCGGTTGCTGGTCGCGCTGGCCGGGCTCATCCTGGTGGTGGCGATCATTACCGGGATCCTCCCGCTCGCCGGCGGTGGCCTGCCCCAGCCGCCCGCACCCACGGTGGCCGACAGCGCCGGGCCCGGCGATCCGTTCGCCTACCGCTCCAGCCAGGAGGCGGAGTTCGTCGCCCGCGCGGGCGCCGGCAACGCCCGTCCGCTGTTCGTGCTCAGCCCCGGAGGCGTCGTGGCCACGGCCCGCCGCGTTGCCGCGTTTCGCAGCGCGATCGACCGGGCGGCCGCCGGCTCCGGGATCGACCCGGGACTGGTGGAGGGCCTGGTCTTCCTCGAGAGCGCCGGACGGCCCCAGGCGATCGCCGGGTCGGACCCCGCCAACGCGGCCGGCCTGACCCAGATCCTCGCCGCGACCGGCCAGTCGCTGCTGGGGATGCACGTCGACCTGGCCTCCAGCAGGCGCCTCACCCGGCGCATCGACGCTGTCGCCAGCGGCGCGCGCGCCGGCCGCCTCGGTCCCCTGCTCGCCCGTCGCGCCGCCATCGACGACCGCTTCAACGTCGCCAAGGAGCTGGCCGGGACCGTGCGTTACCTGAAGATTGCCGAGCGGCAGTTCGGGCGCACCGACCTCGCGATCGAGTCCTACCACATGGGCATCGGCAACCTGCACCAGGTGCTGGACGCCTACGACGGCGGCCGCCCGGTCCCCTACGCGCAGCTGTACTTCGACAGCGCCCCGACGCGCCACGCGGACGCCTACCAGCGCCTGTCGAGCTTTGGCGACGACTCCTGGACCTACTACTGGCGGGTGCTGGCCGCAGTGGCGATCATGCATCTGTACCGGACCAACCCGGCCGGACTGTCGCATCTGAGCGCGCTGCAGGTCGCCGACGACGCGGGGGGCGCTGTGCTGCACCCCGGCGTCAAGCCGTTTGCCAGCCCCTCCGCGCTCGCGGCCGCCTACCAGAACCACACGATCGTCCCACTGCCCTCCAACGCGCCGGCGCTGGGGCTGGTGATCGATCCGGCGATGGGGACCGGCGCCAAGGCCGTCGGAGCCCCGCGATCTCTGTATCGCGGCCTGCGGCCCGAGGCGCTGCGCCTCATGATCGAGCTCGCCGCCCAGGTGCGCCGCGTCTCGGGCCTCCGCACGGCGCCGCTGCGGATCCAGAGCGCCGTCACCGACGCCCGCTACGCGGGCCAGGTGGGAATCTCGGACCCGCCGGCACTCACCGGCTGGGCCTTCTCCGTGGAGCGCCGCTACGTCGCCCCCGCGCAGGCGCTGGCGTTTCAGGCGATCCTGGACCGCCTGCAGTCGCTCAACCTCATCGCCTGGGCCCGGGAGCCCGACACCATCCGCATCACCGTCGCCTCCGACGCGGTGTCGTGGCTGCGTCGCGGTTGACCGCTTTCGGGTAGGTTGACGCTCGCATCGTGACCGACGTGGTCCAGACACCCCCCGAGGCGCTGGAAGGCCTCCCGGACTTCCCCTTCGCCTCGACCTTCACCGAGTTTGACGGCGTGCGGATGGCCCACCTCGACGAGGGCGACGGCCCGCCGGTGATCTTCGTCCACGGCGAGCCGACCTGGTCCTTCCTGTGGCGCAAGGTGCTCGTCCCCGTCCGCGACGCCGGCTACCGCTGCATCGCGCCCGACCTGCCTGGCTTCGGTCGCTCAGACAAGCCCACCGACATCGACTGGTACAGCTATGACCGTCACACGGCCGCGCTGACCTC
>DASXCN010000691.1:0-2499 GCA_036491155.1 Solirubrobacteraceae bacterium
GGCGCCTGGCGCTCAAGCTGCGCGAGATCGACGACCGGGGCAAGGTGCCGGGCGCCGAGGTCCCGGCACTGGAGGACTACCGCGCCGAGCTGTCGCAGGTCGTCTCCGCGCAGCTGGCTCGCTCGTGACCGCGCTGGGCGCGGCTTTGGCGACCCGCCGCCCCGGGCACGCCCTGCCGCGCGCGTTCGCGCTGGACCCGGAGATCCACGCCCGGGAGCTCGACGCCATCTGGCGGGCCAGCTGGCTGTTTGCCGGGGTGAGCGGACAGGTGCGCGAGGTGGGCCAGTACGTGTGCGTGACGCTGGCCGCCGGGGATTCGGTGATCGTCGTGCGCGCGGGGGACGGCGAGCTGGCGGCCCTGCACAACACCTGCCGCCATCGCGGGATGCCGGTGTGCGGCGCCCCGGAGGGCCGCGTCCGTCGGTGGGTCTGCCCGTATCACCAATGGAGCTACGGGTTGGACGGGCGGCTGCTCGGGTGCGGCGGCGAGGACCTGGACCCCACCGAATACGGCCTGCGCCGCGCCGCCGTCGCGGAGATCGGCGGCCTGATCTTCGTGTGGCTGGGGACATCGGGTGTCGCCCCGGGGCCGCTGGACGAGCCCGGTCGCGAGCTGGGCGCCGCGCTCAGCGTCCAGGGCCTTGACCGCGCCCGCGTCGCCCACCAGATCGACTACGACGTGGCGGCCAACTGGAAGCTCGTGTGGGAGAACAACCGCGAGTGCTGGCACTGCCACAGCGGCCACCCCGAGTACGTGACCGCCAACTTCGACGCGGCGCCCGACACCGAGCGCCATCGCTCCGCCGCCGCACAGCGTGCGGCCCAACATGCCGCCGCCCTGGCCGAGCTGGCCGCGCCCGCCGACGAGCACGACCGGCCGGGCCTCTACGGCTTCCCGGAGTCGGGGCGGTGGTGGTCAGCCAACCGCACGCCGCTGCGCGAGGGGTTCGTCAGCGAGTCGCTGGACGGACGGCCGGTGGCGCCGTTGATGGGCGACTACACCGATCACGACATCGGCACGCTGCGCGTGCGCACCGTCCCCAACTTCTGGTGCCACGCCAGCGCCGATCACGCCGTGCTCACGCGGCTGCTGCCCGTCGGCCCCGAACGCACCGCCATCCGCGTGATGTGGCTGGTGGACGAGGCGGCGCAGCCCGGCCGCGACTATGACCTGGACCGCCTGCTGCCCTTCTGGCAGCTGACCTCCGAGCAGGACTGGGCGCTGTGCGAGCGCAACCACGCCGGCGTGCGCAACCCCGCCTTCGTGCCCGGGCCCTACTCGCCCCGCCGCGAGTACAACGTCCTGGCCTTTGTCGACTGGTATCTGGCGCGTATCGGTGCCGGCTGAGGCGCGTATCGGGACCACCTGAGGGCTCCGCGCCGTACCCTTGGCGCCATGAGTATCGTCTCCACACTTCGCATGTACGTACGCCGGACGCCCAAGCTGGGCGAGGCGACCGACCTCTATTCACACAAGGTCACGCTCCTTGACGGCGGCGAGCTCGACCTCGCCGAGCTGCACGGCCGGCCGACCCTGATCATCAACACCGCCAGTAAGTGCGGGTTCACCCCCCAGTACGAGGGGCTGCAGAAGCTGCACGAGCGCTTCGCGGATCGCGGCCTGCAGCTGCTCGGCTCGCCGTCGGCGGACTTCAACGACCAGGAGTTCGACTCGGGCGACGAGATCGGCGAGTTCTGTCAGAGCAACTACGGCGTCCAGTTCCCGCTCACCGAGCGCATGTCGGTGCGCGCGGATCCCGACCCGCTGTGGTCAGATCTGGCGCGGCAGCCGGGCTCGGCCCCACCGGTGTGGAACTTCACCAAGTACCTGGTCGGCGCCGACGGCAAGCTCATCGCGCGCTGGCCCACCAAGGTCAAGCCCGAGGATCCGCAGATCGTCTCCGCCATCGAGGCGGCCCTGCCCGGCTGACCCCGCGTCGGCCCGCCTGGCGTGCAGCTCAGCGTGCGCCGGTGACCCCGGCGATCAGGCGCGCCGCCGCGGCGTCGAAGCGGGCCGCGTCGCGATAGGGCCGCGCGACGAGCATCGCGCCCTCCAGACCCCCGAGGATCGTCCGCGCGCCGTCCTCGGCGGTTCCGTCAAACCGCATCGACTTGTCGGCGCGGCCGTCCTCCATCACGGTCCGCAGCCACACCTGGTTGCCGTCGAAGAAGCGCAGGATCTCGTCGCGCATCGCCACCGGGAGCGTCTCGTACTCGGCGGCCAGCATCCCGCACAGGCACATGCGGTCCTCGCGCAGGACGTTGGCGTAGAGCGACGCGTATGCCGCGAGCTTGGCCTGCGGGACGAGCCGGTTGGCATCGATCCGCTGTAGCTCGGCGGTGAACCGCTCCGTGTAACGGGCGATGAGCGCCTCGCCGAGCTCCGCCTTGCCCGGAAAGTGATAGTGCAGGCTCGCCTTGGTGACGCCCAATTCAGTGGCCACGTCGGCGTAGCTGAAGCCGTTGAACCCACGCGTCTGGACGAGGCGCTCGGCGGTG
>DASXCN010000692.1:0-3446 GCA_036491155.1 Solirubrobacteraceae bacterium
CAGGTGACGTCTCCCCCTGAGGGATGAGGCCCGCATCATCGCCCGGGCGGAGGCGCGCACGGGCTCCCGGGCCTACCCTCAAACCGTGTCTCGCCGCAGAGAACGACCACTGACGACCGCGCTGGGCTGGCGGCTGCCGTGGTGGCTGCTGGACTTCGGTCCCGTCGTCTTCATCTTCCTCGTCGGCGCGGGGGCGCTGGGCGCGAGGCATGCGGTCGGCGACGTGCCCCACGTCTCCCTGTTTCTCGGCTTGCTGGTGGCCACGGGAGCGCTCCTCGTACGTCACCGCGCCCCGCTGATCGTGCTCGGGGTGGTGCTGGCCATCGAGCTCGCGCTCGGCTGGGGCCCGACCGTGCTGCTGCCGGTACTGCTGGCCATGTTCACCGTCGCCGAGTACAGCGACCGGTTGATGGTCATCGGTGCCACCGTCATCACGGGCGCGGCCACGCTCGCCACGCTGGTCATCCATCACGACCACATCTCGGCCGGGACCGTGGTGTCGCGCCTCGTCGTCATCGGCCTCGCGGTGGCCGTGGCCCTCTACCTACGCGCCCGAGCCGACTACATCAACGGCCTCAAGGAGCGCGCCGAGCGCCTCGAGCGCGAGCGCGCGCTCATGGCCCAGCAGGCCGTCGGCGACGAGCGCGTGCGTATCGCCCGCGAGCTGCACGACGTCGTCGCCCACAACGTGTCGCTGATGGTGGTCCAGGCCCAGGCGCTGGCGGCGACCAGCCCTGAGACCACCCAGCACGAGACCCTCGGCCACGTCGCCGACCTGGGGCGCGAGGCGCTGTCAGAGATGCACCGCATGCTCGGTGTGCTGCGGCTGCAGGACGGCGGTGCGCCGGAGCTCGAGCCCCAGCCCGGCGTGCGCGACCTCCCCACGCTCATCGAGCGCACGCGCCAGGCCGGCCTGGAGACCCAGCTCAGCGTCGACGGCTCCCCGCGGGACCTGCCCGCCGCGGTCGACCTGTCCGTGTACCGCATCGTCCAGGAAGCGCTCACCAACGTCGTGCGCCACGCCCACGCCACCCAGGCGAGCGTGACGCTCGTCTACGCGCCCGCCACGCTGGAGGTCACCGTGCTCGACGACGGCAGCGGCCCCAACGGCGACCCCGGTGACGGCGGCCACGGGCTCGTGGGCATGCGCGAGCGCGTCGCCCTGTTCGACGGCGAGCTCGAGACCGGGGAGCGCAGCTACGGCACCGGCTACCGCGTGCGCGCCCTCATCCCCACCCGCTGACCCGCGCTCCGATGCCCAAGCTCCGCCTTCTCATCGCCGACGACCAGCCGCTCATGCGAGCCGGGTTTCGCGCGGTGCTCGAAGCCACGGGCGAGATGGAGGTGGTGGCCGAGGCCGGCGACGGTCTGGAGGCGGTGAGCGCGGCCCGCGCCACCAGGCCCGACGTCGTGCTCATGGACATCCGCATGCCCAACCTCGATGGGATCGAGGCGATCCGCCGCCTCCCCCACCACCGCGTGCTGATCCTCACCACCTTCGGTCTGGATGAATACATCGTCGAGGCGCTGCGCGCGGGCGCCAGCGGCTTCATCACCAAGGACGTCCCCGCCGACGAGCTGGTGCGCGCGGTCCGGATCGTCGCCGCCGGCGAGGCCCTGCTGACCCCGGCCGTCACCCGCCAGCTGCTTGACCGCGTGGCCCGGCGACTGCCCGCACCGGTCCAGCACACCCGGGAGTCCCTGGCTGAGCTGACCGACCGCGAGCGCGAGGTGCTCGAGCTGCTGGCCCGCGGCATGTCCAACGCCGAGATCGCCGAGGCGCTCGTCGTCGGCGATGCCACGGTCAAGACCCATGTCTCCAACGTGCTGATGAAGCTGGGCCTGCGCGACCGGGTCCAGGCCGTGGTGCTGGCCTACGAGATCGGGCTGGTCAAGCCCGGCACCGGCACCGAGCCGCCTCCCCCGTAAGGCGGAGGCGCGCCCGCGCGTCCGCTGCGCGCCGGAGGCGTCAATCGCCCCGCAGGCCGACGACAGCGCCGCCCGGCACGCCGATCATCACGGCATGCCAACCACACCGAACATCATCGAGACCCGCGGGGTCACCAAGCGCTTCGGCGCCCGGGCCGCGGTCATCGACCTCAACCTGACGGTCCCCCGCGGGTCGGCCTTCGGCTTCCTCGGCCACAACGGGGCCGGGAAGACGACCCTGATCCGCATGCTGCTCGGCCTGACCCAGGCCGATGCCGGAACGATGCGCATCTCCGGACGGACGGTGCCCGAGGAGCGTGCCACGGTTCTCGCCCGCGTCGGAGCCATGGTCGAGGAGCCGCACTTCCATCGCCACCTCACCGGACGCGAGAACCTGCGGCTGATCGCCGCCACGCGCGGGCCGGAGGCGGGCGGTCGCATCGACGGCGCCCTGCGCCGCGTCGGCATGACCGATCGCGCCGATGACCGGGTCAAGGCCTACTCCCAGGGGATGCGCCAGCGACTGGGCGTGGCGCGCTGCCTGCTCGGCGACCCGGAGCTGCTCATCCTCGACGAGCCGATGAACGGCCTTGACCCCGGAGGCATCCTCGAGTTCCGGACGATGATCGGCGAGCTGACCGGCGAGGGCCGGACCGTGTTCCTCTCCTCCCACCTGCTCGACGAGGTGGAGAAGACGTGTCACGCCGCGGCGGTCATCGACCGCGGGCGGATCATCGCTCAGGGCCCGATCTCAGAGCTCGTACACGACGACCACAACGAGTTCGACATCGGGTGCGACGACTGTCACGCCGCGCTTGACCTGCTGGACGGGCATCCCGCGGTGGCGGCGGCGCACCCGACGCCCGACGGCATCCGCGTGACGCTGACGGGCAGCGACGGCGCCGCCGTCGTCAACGCCCGGCTGGTCAGCGCCGGGGTCCAGATCTCGCGGCTGGAGCCGGTGCGCGAGTCGCTGGAGCAGCGTTTCTTGGAAATGACGTCGCGCGTTGGAGGTGCGGCATGACACTCGCTGTGGCCCGCCAGATGATCGGCGCCGAGATCCTCAGGGTCCGGCGCAACCGCAGCGTGATGGCCTTCGCGCTGTTGCTCAGCGCCGGGGTGATCGTGATCATGTTCGGCTACACCGCCATCGAGCACTCCTCCAACCCCGCGCATAACGCGCCGGCCGGCGGCATCCTCGGGTTCACCCGCGGAGTCCGCTCCCTGGGCGAGTTCCTCGGGATGCTGGCCGCGGTGCTCATCGGCGCCGAGGTCGGAACCGCCGACCTGTCCAGCGGCGTCTTCCGCGACCTGGTCAGCACCGGACGCTCGCGTCTGGCGCTGTTCGCGGTACGGCTCCCGGCCGCGGCGATCGTCACGCTCTGCCTGAGCGCATTCTCCTACGGCCTGGTGCTCATCGGCTCCTTCGCGCTCGCCGGCGGCACCGCGACGCCCGACCTGAGCCTCATCCTGCAGGGGGCTGGGTGGATCGCGATGGCGAACATCGCCGTGGCGGC
>DASXCN010000693.1:0-2097 GCA_036491155.1 Solirubrobacteraceae bacterium
TGGCGTTCGTCGTCGCGCCGATCGAGTCCAACTGCAAGTTCTCGGTCGGGGCGAGCTTCCGCAAGCTGCACGGCTCTGGTCCGGCGAGGCTGAAGGTGACCGTGGACTACCGTGGCACGGGCTACCTCGCGCCCGTCAACCGCGTGGACCACGTGACCGCCGGCTGACCTGACGAGGCGGGCGGGCGCCGGTCGGCTCGGCGCCCGCATTAGTCTTGCCCGCCATGCCGCAGAGAGGGCCGCGTGTCTCGTCGGTGGAGACGGTGCTACTGGTGGGCCTGGCGGCCTGGGCACTGTTTCCGCTCGTGCTGCTGCTCGTGCACGCCGGGCACCTGCACGCCCGGTTCACCGGCGCCGACGGGCTGATCGGCGCCGACGGCGTCCTCGGGGCCGACCAGCTGCAGTACCTGGCTTGGGCTCGTGACGCCGGCGCGCACGGCGGGCTGACCTCGGACCTGTTCAACTTCTCGCAGGGCGGCCACGTCTACCTGCAGCCGATGTTCGCCATCAGCGGAGCGCTGTACCGGCTGGGCCTGTCGCTACCGCTGTCGTATCTGCTGTGGAAGGTCGTCGGCATTCTCGCCCTGGGGCTGGCCTCGGTCGCGTGGGCGCGGCGCTTCTTCGGCGAGCAGCTCCTCGCGCGGGCGGCGGTGGTGACCATCGCGCTGTTTCTCTGCACGCCCCTGGCGGCGCTCTACAGCTGGACCCAGTGGGGGTCGGGCTCGTTCCGCTTCTCCCTGTACCTGCTCGGCGACGAGCTGCTGGCTGCCGACAAGCTGTGGGGGTACGTGGCCAGCGCGATCGGCCTGGCTCTCGTCCCCGTGGCGCTGCTGGCCATCGAGCGGGCGCTCGAGCCCGACCGCGGCACCGCCTCCACCCTGCGGCCGCGTCGCGGCCCCATCGTCGCAGGACGGGCCATGCGCCCTTCCCGTCCGGCCCGGCGCCGCTCAGTCGCTCCGGCGCCGCTGGCAGTCGCGGGGATCTCCGCGCTCATCGCCTCCTGGCTTCATCCCTGGCAGGGGATCACCTTGGGGCTGATCTTCGTGGGCCTGGCGGTGCTGCGGCGCTTGCGCGGTTGGGCGGCCCTGGCGGTGCCGGCCATCGGCGCCGGCTTGCCGCTGCTCTACTACGACCTGCTCTCCCATCACGATGTGGCCTGGAGGCTGGCCAGCCAGCACGAGGTCATCGCCCGCCTGCCCGGCATCGTGCTGCTGGCCGGGTTGGGCCCATTGGCGCTGATCGCCGCTTGTGGCGTGAGGCGACCTGACGGCGAGCTCGCCGAGCAGGCGTTGCTGCTGTGGCTGGGTGCCTGCTTTGTCACCTACTTCGCCAACGACGCCTTCGCACCCCACGCGCTTCAGGGCCTCAGCCTTCCCTTCGCCGTGCTGGCTGTACGCGGCTGGCGCCGGCTGCGCTTGCCGGCGCTCATCGGTGCGGCGGCGCTGGCACTCGTCACCATCCCGGGTCTGGCCTTCAACGCGCGCAAGTTCGTGCGCACCGCCAGCAGCGACAAACTCGTGCAGTACTACCTCCCCCAGTCCGACGGCCAGGCGCTCGACTGGGTCTCGGCGCACGCGCCGCCCGGCGGCGTCCTGGCGCCCACGCCGTTTGCCGCGGTGGTGCCCTCGCAGACCGGGCGTCCGGTGTGGGTGGGCCACGGGTACTGGAGCCAGGACTACCCCGTCCAGGCCCACGAGGCCAACCGGCTGTTCGGCGGCCACCTGCCCGCGGCGGCGGCCCGCTCTTTCGTCGCCTCCACCGGCGCCGCGATCCTCATTTCCGACTGTCGCCACCCGGCCGACCTGACGCGCAAGCTCGGCGCGACGGTGCGCGCCGTGCACCAGTTCGGGTGCGCGCGCGTGTATGTGCTCACGCGCGCTCAGCCGGTGCGGTCGGCCAGCCGATAGACGAAGCGCAGGCCCGACCAGGTCGCATCGATCGCGCACACCTTGTTGTCCACCAGACCGGCCGCGAGGCCCAGCTCGCGGATCGTCCCCTCGCCCACGTCGGTGGCGACGCCCGAGCCGCGCTTGGGCCAGGCCACCCACAGGCCGCCCGCCTGATCGAGCGCCTGCTTGAGCGCGGGCAGGCGCCGCTC
>DASXCN010000694.1:0-5346 GCA_036491155.1 Solirubrobacteraceae bacterium
ATGCTTCTGGCGCAGCAGGACGACCTCGTCGAGCCACTTGTCGAGCTTGCCCTGGACGACGCGCTCGCGCACGTTCTCGGGCCGGTCGGCCGCCTGCTCGGTGGCGATCCGGACCTCCCGGTCGCGATCCTCGGCGGGCACCTCGTCGTCGGTGATGGCGACCACGCCGGGCGCGGCGGCGACATGCAGCGCCACGTCGCGCGCGAACTCGACGAACTTCTCGTTGCGAGCCACGAAGTCGGTCTGGCAGTCGACCTCGACCAGCGCGCCGATCTTGTTATTGGCGTGGATGTAGCTCTGGATGGCGCCCTCGGACGCCTCCGCGCCGGAGCGCTTGGCCGCCGACGCCTCACCCTTGGCCCGCAGGATCTCGACCGCTTTCTCGATGTCACCATCGGCCTCGGTGAGCGCGTCACGGCAGGCGAGCATGCCCGCCCCGGTTCGGTCACGCAGCTCCTTGACCTGCTTGGCGGAGACGGCACTCATGACTTGTCCGCTGGGGCGTTGTCCTGCGCAGCGTCGGACGGCGGGGCCTCGGCGGCCGCCGCTTCGGCGCCCGCGGCCTCGGTAGAAGGCTCCGTGGGCGCGGCCGGGGCCTCGGGCTCGGCCGGCTGCGGTTCCGGAGGCGCCGCCTCGGGCTCGGCCGCCGGGGCCTCTGCCTTTGCTGCCGGCGCCTCGGGCTCAGCCGCGGGCGTCTCGGCTGCCGCTGCCGGCGCCTCAGGCTCCGGAGCCGCCGCCGGGACGGGGGCCTGCGGGGCCGCCGGTGTCGGGGCAGCCTCAGCGGCCTGCGGGGCGGCCGGTGTCGGGGCAGCCCCAGCGGCCTGCGGGGCGGCCGGTGTCGGGGCAGCCCCAGCGGCCTGTGCAGCCGCAGTCGCCGCAGCCTGCTCGGCGTCGCGCGCCGCCTGCTCCTCGGCCTCGCGCCGGGCCTGCTCCTCCGCGCGAGCCCGTTCCTCGGCCTCGCGGCGCGCCTGCTCCTCGGCCTCGCGCCGGGCGCGCTCCTCGGCCTCCTGGCGCTCGCGCTCCAGGCGGGCGCGCTCCTCCTCAGCCCGGAATACGCTGTGGCCGCCGGCCACGACGTCGCCGATGGCGCGTGTGACCGCGGCGCAGGACCGGATCGCGTCGTCGTTGCCGGGGATCACGAAGTCGATCCCGTCGGGATCGCAGTTGGTGTCGACGAGGCCGATGATCGGGATGCGCAGCCGCTGGGCCTCGCGCACCGCGATCGCCTCGGTCTTCAGGTCGATGACGAACATCGCGTCCGGGACCCGCTGCATGTTCTTGACCCCACCCAGGTTGGCGCGCAGCTTCTCCAGATCGGACTGGGCCGCCATCCGCTCGCGCGTGGGCAGCAGCTGCAACTGGCCTTCGGTCTCGTAGCGCTCCAGGTCGTGCAGACGCCTGATGCGCAGCGAGATCGTCTGGAAGTTGGTGAGCAGCCCACCGAGCCAGCGGTGGTTGACGTAGGGCATCTCTGCCGCGTCGGCGGTCTCCTTGATGGCGTCGCGGGCCTGCTTCTTGGTGCCGACGAACAGGACGGTCCCGCCCCGCCGTGACAGATCGTCTGCGAACCGGCGCGCGTTGTTGAGCAGCGCATCGGTTTGCAGCAGGTCGATGATGTAGATGCCGTCTCGCTCTCCGAAGATGAAGCGGCGCATCTTGGGGTTCCAGCGTCGCGTCTGGTGACCGAAGTGAACGCCGGCCTCCAGCAGCTCCTTGATGCCGATATCAGCCAATGGTCCTGCTCCCTTTGTGTGATGGTTGGACTACCGCCCGCCGGGAGGATGCGCGCCTCCGGTTGGTGCCGGAGGAGGGCCGCGATCCCCTGATCGACGGGGTCGAAGGAATTTCTTCGAGTCTACGCAAGTTTTTCTGGGCGCGGTCGTTGAAGGGGTCAAGCGAGTCGTCGTACCCCCTACCACCGCGACGGCTCGTACATAGCGCGAACCGAACCTCCCTTCCCCTACCTCCGGTGGTCGGTTCGCCAGCATCATCGGCGGGGCGGCTTTGGACGGGCCGCCCCGCCGTCTTTTCTCCAGTCGCCGCCGTCTTTTCTCTAGTGGGCGCCGTCTGCCTCGGCGCGGGCCAGCGCCGCCGCCAGATCGTCAGGCAGCGGTGAGCTCACATCGACAGCGTCGCCGGTCACGGGATGCGTGAAGGACAGGCGGGCCGCGTGCAGGAACTGGCGCTGTAGCCCGTACTCACCGGCGGTGCCGTACTGGGGGTCGCCGCACACCGGGTGGCCGATGGCGGCCATGTGGACCCTGATCTGGTGGGTGCGGCCGGTGTCGAGGAGCACTCGCAGGAGCGTGGCGCGCGGCAGCGACCGCTCGATCTCGAAGTGGGTCCGCGCCTCCCGGGGGTCGTCCGTATCGATCGACATCAGCACCCGCTCCTGGCGGTGGCGCCCGATCGGCGCGTCGATTGTGCCCGTGCGCGCCGGAGGCCGCCCCACGACGAGCGCCAGGTACTCGCGGTGCAGCTCGCGCGCCGCCAGCAGCGCCTTGAGCGCCCGGTGGACCTCGTCTGACTTGGCCACCACGAGCAGGCCCGAGGTATCGCGGTCCAGTCGGTGCACGATCCCCGCCCGATAGGGATCCTCGCCCCCAGCGGCGCGCCCGGAGAGAGCCTGGGCCAGGGTGCCGGTGCGGTGCCCGCGCGCCGGATGCACCACCAGCCCGGCCGGCTTGTCGACCACCAGCAGGTGGTCGTCCTCGAAGGCGACCGTGAAGCGCACCGCCGGCTCTGTCGCAGCCGGGGGCGGCGGGTCGCCCGGTGCGACCACGATGACCTCGCCGGGCGTCAGCGCATGGCGCTTGGGGCGCGGGCGTCCGTCGACGCTGACCTTCCCGGCATCGATGAGGGCCTGCGCGCGGGCCCGCGAGCCCAGGGGTTCTGAGAGGAAGCGGTCAAGCCGCGTCCCGGCGGCCTCCGCGGGCACGGGCAGCCTGAGCGGCGGGTCGGTCACCACCCGTGAGGACCCCGCCACTACCCCGCGTGTCGGGAGGGGGCGCCCTCCAGCACGTACAGCAGGATCAGAACTCCGAAGGTGATGGCCATGTCGGAGAGGTTGAACGCGGGCCAGGCCGGCAACTTGATGAAGTCGGTCACGTAGCCGTGGGCGAGACGGTCGATGAGGTTGCCCAGCGCCCCGCCCAACAGCAGGCCCGTCGGCAGCCACAGCCACGGCCGGGTCGGGCGCAGCAGGAAGTAGATGACCAGAGCGCTGAGCGCCGTCAGCGTCAGGATGAGGACGACCGCGCCGCCGCCGGCGAAGAAGCCGAAGGCCACCCCGCTGTTGTGGATGTGGACGAGGTTGACCGCGGGCAGGAACTTCTGGCTGGTCCCCACCGGGATGTTGGCGATCACCGCGTGCTTGGAGAGCTGGTCGAGGACCAGCACCACCACGACCAGCACGGCGACTCGGGCGAGGGCCACCGCCCGGCGGGCGCGAGTCGACTTGACGGCAGCGCCGTTGGTCATCGTCGTCACGAGCGCGTCAGCCGCGGATGGCATTGACGATCAGCGACTGGACGATGTAGAGCAGGATGATCGCGATCATCGGCGAGAAGTCGAAGGCCCCGATCGGCGGGATGAACTTTCGAAACACGCGTAGATAGGGCTCCGAGCAGTCGCGCAGGAAGTTCAGCAGCATGTCGCTCCAGCGTGAGTACGGCAGCCGCACGCCGAACGAGAACAGCAGGTTCAGCAGGATGTAGGCGAAGATGAGGACGATGTAGACCTCAAACAGCGCCTGCACGTAGTCGGCGACGTTGTTGCGCGTGATGGCCTCGATGAGCATCAGCTGGTCACCTGCAGGACCCGGTCCATCGCATCCGAGAAGGCCGCTCGGATCCCGCCCCGCTCCAGGGCGTCCAGCCCGCGCGCCGTCGACCCGCCGGGCGATGTGACCTGCCGGCGCACCCCGAGCGTGTCGTAGTCGCGGATTCGCAGCAGCTCAGCGGTGCCCGACATCGTCTCGCCCACGAGCTGCGCCGCCACCGCGGGCTTGATGCCATGGCGCACCGCGGCGTCGACCTGGGCCTCGAGCAGCAGCGCCTGATACGCCGGACCGACGCTCGCCACCCCGAGCGCCGCGCCCAGGAGCCTCTCCTCCATGGTGAGGACGGTTCCGAGCCGCTCGAAGAGGGAGATGACCTCGCGCTCGAGGTCTGTGTCGACCGTGTAGCGCTCGCCTGCGTACGGGGCATACACGCTGACCCCGCGGCGCACCTCCACGGGCGTGTTCGGGACCATGCGAAACACCTGCGCGCCCTGATAGGCGACCAGCACGTTCACGGCATGGATCCCTCCCAGCACGGAGACGACGGCCGTGACCTCACTGGAGATCTCGCGCGCCACCTCCATCAGCTGGTAGGGCTTGTGACAGAGAATGAGGAGGTCGGCCTCCGTCGCGACCTCGAGGTTGCTGGCCGCGCGCCCGCCCAGCTCGTCGGCCAGCGCCTGGGCACGACCGGACCCGGAATCCGAGCACAGCACCGGATCGCCCCAACCGCGCGCGATGGCCCGCGCCATGTTGCCGGAGCCGATAAGACCTACTTGCATTCGCTGAAATCTACCGGCGCCGCTGCGTGGACCCGCCGACCGGGGCCGCGACACCGGTTAGGACTGGTTGAAGAAGCCCTTCTCGACCAGCCGCGCCCGCTCCTCGGCGGAGACCTCGACGTTGCGCGGGGTGAGAAGGAAGACCTTGTCGGCGATGCGCTGCATCCCGCCGTCAAGGGCGTAGGTGAGGCCGGAGGAGAAGTCGATGAGGCGCTTGGACAGGTCCGTGTCCGTGCCCTGGAGGTTGAGGATCACCGGGATCGTGTCCTTGAACTTGTCAGCCACGTTCTGCACATCGTTGAAGCTCTTGGGCGCGACGAAGTGCACCTGGACGTCGCCGCTGGCCCGGCCGTTGGCGGTGCGCCCGCCGCCCACCGGTCGCAGCGACGTGGTCCGGCGCTCGCTGGTGCCGCCCTCGTCGGAGAAGATGTCGTCGATCTCGTCGCGGCGGCGCCGGCCGAGCGGGCGAACGTTGGGCCGGTCACGGTAGCTGTCCTGGAGCTCTGCCTCGTGCTCGTTGTACTCGACGTCCTCGTCGTCGTACGCGTCATCCTCGGCGAGGCCGAAATAAACGAGGGTTCGGTGCCAGCTGTCGCGGAAGGCCATGTGCGTGTTCAGGGTTCGCCCATTTGCGGCGATTCCCTGCCCGTGATTATGACGCGCTCACCCGTCGTCGCGGAACAGGCTCGTACCGAGACGCACAATCGTCGCCCCCTCCTGAGCCGCCACCGGGTAGTCCTGGCTGGTGCCCATGGAGAGGTGGCGCAGCCCGTGAGCCTCGGC
>DASXCN010000695.1:0-3348 GCA_036491155.1 Solirubrobacteraceae bacterium
GGCGAAAGAGGTGAAGCCGTCGGCCCACTGCGCGTTGCGCCGCGTGCCGCCCGAGATCCCGTCGCCCGCCTCCAGCAGCGTGCCGGCCCCGTCCAGCGCCGGCACGGAGACGGCGTCGAGCTCCACCGCCACGCCACTCTCGCGCGCCAGGCCGTGGACGTGGCCCAGCAGCCCGAAGCCGGTGACGTCGGTGGCCGCGTGCGCGCCGACGTCGCGCGCCTGGCGCCCGGCGCCGTCGTTGAGCGTGCGCATGACCGCGATCGCCGCCGGTAGCGCATCGCCATCGCCGGTGCGCTGGGCATGGGTGACGATCGCCCCGGTGCCGAGCGGCTTGGTGAGGACGAGCACGTCGCCGGGCCGCGCCGCGGCGTTGCCGAGGATGTGACGGGGATCCACCAACCCGGTCACCGCGAGCCCGAACTTCGGCTCGGAGTCGTCGATGGAGTGGCCACCGACCAGGGGCACGCCGGCCTCGCCGAGCGTCTGCAGCGCCCCCTCCATCACCGCTCTCAACACCCCGCCGCCCAGCTGCTCCAGGGGGAAGGCGACGATACTCAGCGCCGAGATCGGCCGGCCGCCCATGGCGTAGACGTCCGACAGGGCATTGGTGGCGGCGATGGCCCCGAAGTCGACGGGGTCGTCGACCACGGGGGTGAAGAAGTCGACGGTCTGCACCAGCGCCAGGTCCTCGCTGACCCGGACCACCGCCGCGTCGTCGGCGGTGGCGAAGCCCACTAGCACCCGCTCGTCGGCGACGACGGGCAGATCTCCGAGGAGTGCATGCAACTCCGCCGCCGGTAGCTTGCAGCCGCATCCGGCGCCGCGGGCAAACGACGTGAGTCGCGGTGTCGGCTGCGTGCTCAGTGGTTGGTTTCGCAAGTACGTGGACGGTTGGCGCCGCCAAACGCCGCGTAATTGCGACACCGACCACTTAAGGCCCGATGATTCTTCGATCACGCGCAGCGGAGTCTACGGCCGAGGACGAGCCGGTGACGTCCGTGGGGCCGTCTACTACGCTGGCGCCTGCATGACCACGCCGATCCGCCACGGGGCTCTGGCTCTGCTCGTCGGAGCGGCGGTGATGATGACCGCGGCGGGCGCGGCGCGGGCGGCGGGCGCTCCCCCGGGCGTGGCCGACGCCCGCATTGCCTCCACCTTCGTCATGCACGGCCGCGTCACCACCGCCGTCCGCGTCCACGGCGAGCACCGCGGCCAGCCGATCACGCGCCGCTGGACCTTCGCCGGCGTGGACTGCATGGGCAGCGTCTGCCCGCGCCTGACCCTGCGGCGCCAACGCAGCGGCCACCGTTTCGACAGCCTGATCCTGTCGCGTGTCGGTGTCGGCAGCTACGCCGGCAGCGGACGCTTCACCTCGGCGCTGCGCTGCCGCGGCCGGCACGTCGCCAACGGGCTCGTCGTGCCCTACACCGTCCGGGTGCAGGTGACCCAGGTGGTGGCCATCGAGGGCATCCCCTTCGCCGGCGCGGTGCGCGCCACCTACACCAACCGGCGGCGCATCGACCGCACCCGCTGCCCCATCGGGCCCAGCCACGACGCCGCCGGCTACACCGGCGCGGCCGCGCCGCTCCCCACCCCGCCGGCCGCGACCTTCCAGGTGGCGGTACCTCCCGGCTCCGACACCGCGACGTTCGCGGACACCTCGACCCCCGGCGCTGGCGCCGCGCCGATCGTCGGACGGCTGTGGACCTTCGACGATCCCGCGTCGGGCCCCGCCAATGCCGCCACCGCCTCCCCGGTGGCGCACACCTTCGCGGCGCCGGGCGTCTACCAGGTGACGCTGACCATCATCGACGCCAACGGGCTGACCGCCAGCAGCGCCCAGGAGGTGGTGGTCCCGGGCGTTCAGGCGTCGAAGGCGACGGTGGCCAGCACGGCGCTGAGCTCGCCGATCAGCTGAGCCGGCCGGCGGCGCACCGGCGCGACCACCGCGTACAGGCAGAACGGGCGCTCGGCGGTGGTGAAGAAGCGCTGGGTGCCGAGATGGCCCGGTCGCATCACCTGCAGCCGGTCATGGCCGAACTCACCGACGCGCAGGCGCGGCTGCCAGCTCCGGGAGGCGAACAGGCCCGCGCCCGGCGTGGCGTGACGGTCCACCACATACTCCACCAGCGCCGCGAAGGCGGTGTCGGGGCCCATGGCCGCGGTCGCGCCGGCCCCGAACTGGCCCACGTCGGCGGTGAGCGCGAAGCTCGCCACGTGCAGGTACGGCGCGCTCTCCGGCGGGCGCACGATGCGCGCCTCCCAGCCCGCCGGTACGTCGATCGAGAGGCCGTGCGCCGCCGTCCTCATACCAACCCCACGATCACCAGTGCGATCGCCGCCGCCTCCGCCGCCAGCGCGGCGCGCCCGACCGGCGCCTCGGCGCCCGCGAGGCGGCGGTGCAGCCGCCCGAGGGCCGCGGGATCGGTGACGCGGCGGGCCGGCAGCAGCGACAGCGCCCGCGTGGCCCCGAAGACCGCGCCGATCGCCGCCCCCGCGCCCACGCTGCCGGCCAGGAGCGTGCCCAAGACGGCGGCGTAGACCGCGGCGCTGGTGACAATCGTGACCACCCCGGCCCCCAGCTGGGCTCCGAAGGCGATGCCGTAGACCCAGCCACGGTAGCGGCCCATCCAGTCCTCGTTGACCTGGCGGCGCGTGGTGGGCAGGCGGCGGCGCAGCGCGCTGGCGTCGACGGCCAGCGCCGCCACCAGCAGCACCAGGGCGGCCACGTCGCGCCAGCGACCCGCCGGCGCCAGCGACCCCAGCGCGCCGCCGGCCGCGCCGCCCAGCGCGCCGGTCGCGACGGCGCCCACGGCGAACGCCGACGCGGTGACACCCCATGAGAATCCACGGCTCCGCTCGCCGAGCGGAGTGATGCTCGCCAGCATCGACTGTCCTCAGGGAGACCAGGCGGCGCGCACAGCGCCCGCCACGGCCACGAGCACGAAGGCGGGCAGGAGCACGCGCTCAGCGGTCCTGCTCGGCGGCCGGGCGCGACGCGCGCGTGGCCGGGCGCGAGGGGCGCGAGACCGGGCGCGACGCGCGCGAGACCGTGCCCGGCGAGTTCGGGTACAGGCTCGAATGCCCCGGGCCGATCCCCCCCGAGGCCAGGGCACCCTCGGAGCGCTCGGCTCGCTGCTCCGTGGTGCGCGCCGGCTCGGCCGCCCGTCGCGCGTCAGCGCGCGCGTCGGCCACCATCGTCTCAAGCTGCGACCAGCTCAGTGCCGAGCCGCGGCCGACGATCCCCCCGTCGCCGTCGGTGAGCACGAAGTGCGGCGACCCCGGCACGGCGTAGTCGGCCCACGCCGCGCTGGACATGATCACCTCGGTGCCCGAGGGCGCGAGGCG
>DASXCN010000696.1:0-13503 GCA_036491155.1 Solirubrobacteraceae bacterium
GCTGGGCGTCAAAGGCGCCGCTCGCGGCCTTCAGCCGGCGCGAGGAGACGAGCTTGCGCCTGCCCTTGACCAGCTTGTAGACGCTGACCGTCACCGGCTTGGCGGGCTGGATGGTGCCCGTCACCCGCACCGGCGCCGAGGCGACCAGCGTCAGCGTGACCACGGGGGTCACCCCGATCACCACCAGGTTGGAGACCGAGGCGGGACGCGACGCGTGCAGCGCGCGCAGGACGGCCGACTGCGCGAACGGCAGCGCGGCGGCGAACGCGCCGTCGGCCTCGACGGTGACCGTGGCCAGGGTGCTGAGCGAGCCGTCGGCGCCGACCCCCTGGAGCCGGAGCGGCGCGCCCGCCATGGGCGGCCCCTGGCGTTGCACGTACGCGCCGCTCAGCGCCACCTCCGCTCCTGGGGCGACCACCGTCTGTGCCGCCGCCAGTGTGAGCGCGTACAGCGGGCCGGCCTGGCCGCCCACCTGGGTGCGGACGGCCGGCAGCCGGTCGTAGAGATCGTTGCCGGGACAGCTGGTCAGATCCCCGTCGCGGTGACCGGCCACCCGGGGCAGCAGCACGCGCTGCCCCGGCCGAAACGGCGTGTAGAACGCGTC
Source organism: Solirubrobacteraceae bacterium (assembly GCA_036491155.1). Lineage (GTDB taxonomy): Bacteria > Actinomycetota > Thermoleophilia > Solirubrobacterales > Solirubrobacteraceae > Palsa-465. The sequence continues at coordinate 605 of DASXCN010000696.1, forward strand.
TGATGGGTTGACCTCCACGCGAACCTTGCCCTGCGACGGCACCCCGTGCAGGGCCAGCTTCCACGCCAGCAGTCGCTGGAGCGCGGCCACCGAGGCGCCCGACGGCTGCGCGAAGGAGAAGCTGCCGAGGATGGCCACGCCGGTCGACACCGAGTTGTAGCCGCCAGCGTGGGCGCCCACCACGGGCTGGTCAACGCCGCCGGCGCGGGCCTCCCAGATCCGGCCCCAGCGATCGATGATGAAGTTGTAGGCGATGTCGAAGTAGCCCCGCGTGAAGCGGTGGTAGTCGTAGATCGCCAGCAGCATCGCCGGGACCTGGCCGGGCGAGTAGCCGTTGGGGTTCTCGGTGTGGTGCACGAAGGCGAGGTCGATCGCGCCGTAGAAGGGACCGGACGAGGGCGGGTGGCGCGCGCCCGCCCACGCCGCACGGGCGATGATCGGCGGCTGGCCCGGGCCGGCGGGAAGGTTGACGTCCACCAGCTGGTAGGGGGCGTCGGTGACCTCGCGCCTCACCGCGGCAGGGGCCGGCGCCGCACTCACGGCGTCGGCCGCCACGAAGTGCAGACGCACGCCGTCCACGGCCGTCGTGGTGCGCAGCTGCAGCTGATCGGCGGGACCGAACCACACCGGCTCGCCGAACTGCTCAGCACCCCCGGCGGGCCGGTCGGGCTCATGGCCGCGCACCGAGGCCTGGGCCCACGGACTCCAGCGTGCGTCGCGGCGCCGGCCGCGCACCTGCACCTGCGCCGCGGCCGGGTGAGACCACTGGATCCCGCCCAGCACGAACGGCCGGCCCGGCGCGATCGCCGACGAGGTCCCGGAGGCCAGCCTGCCCACCGGCACGGAGAAGACACGACCGCTGCCCCGGCCCCGCGCCAGTGCTGCGGACGGCGCGAGCGCCGCCCCAACGCCGACGGCGGCCGCACCGCTCAGCAGATCGCGCCGCGTCAGTCTCGGCGCTTCGCTCACTGCTCCCATTGTGCCCGCGCGCGGCGACGAGGGCGCAGCTTCTATCTCAGCACCGCGGTCCCGCGCACGGCGAAGCCGCCGGGCGCCGGCGATGCGCTCACGCTCTGCACCCTGATGCTCGGGTCCGAGAAGACGGTGACGGTGGCCAGCCCGCCGAAGGGCACATCGGGCGCGACGACGAGCTTGCCGTTCTGCGCCGAGACCGTGGCGTCGACGGTCGCGCTGAGGCCGAGGAAGGTGGCGGTGCCTCGCAGCGTGAGCCGGCCGCCGGCCGAGGCGATGGGTGTGAGCGATGTCAGGAACGGCGCCGCGGCCCGCAGGTCGGCCTCGGCGACGACGGCGCTGCCGGTGAGGCGGTTGCCCTGCTTGACCAGGCTCGCGTCGTGCAGCGTGAGCAGGCCGTCGGTGAAGGTCTGCGCCGAGGCGCGCAACGAGCCGACATCGCCGGCCTGGTCAAGCGTGCCGGGCAGCCGGGCCGGCACCGCGCGATAGGTGGCCATGCGCACCACCACCGAGTCGGCGTGGTGCCAGAGCAGCTTGACGGCGGGGAACGCCGAGACATGCACCGCCAGCACCCGGCCCGAGCGCGACAGGCGATCGCGCAACCGCTGGCTGGCGATCCCCGGCAGGACGAGCTGGGCCACCACGAGCAGGAGCACCACCAATCCGGCGACGGCGATCGCCGCGAGACGGCGCACCGCTCACCGCGCCGCGGCAGTCACGCCAGCAGCGCGCGCGCCGCGGCCACTGCCTGATCCATGAGGGGGCGGGTGTCCAGGCCGGGCTCGGACATGCGGCGGATCGTGACCCCGTCGGCGAGGGCGAAGAGGAAGCTGGCGACGTCATCGGAGGAGGCGCGCAGCTCGAACTTTCCCGCGTCGCTGCCCGCGCGCAGGGCCTCGGCCAGCCGCGTGCGGGTGCGGCGCGCCAGTTCGGCGAGCTCAGCGGCGATCTCGGCATTGCGCTGGCCCAGAGTGAGCAGTTCGTAGAAGGTCACCATCGCGCGGGTGCCCTGACCGAGGATCTCCTCCAGGCTGCGGACCAGCGCATCGATCAGCTCGTCGGCGCCCGCTGCCCCGGCGACCGCCTGGTCCAGCGACTCCCCGCGCACGTCGGACTCGCGCCGCACGACCTCGACGAGCAACCGCTCCTTGGAGCCGAAGTAGTAGTGCAACAGCCCGCGCGACACGCCTGCCTGGCGGGCGACCCGGTCAAAGGTGGAGCCCGCGATCCCCCGCTCGGCGACGCTGGCCCGCATCGCCTCGACGATCCTCGCCGCCTTCTCGGAGGGCAGGCCGCCGGGCAGCGGGCGCTCGGGTGCGGTGGCCGCCTGCATCCGGGGCGATTCTACGGGCTGGCAGGACCGTTACACGGCGCCCGTCGGTCCTCAGACGCGAAAAGGGCGCCCCGCGGGCGCCCTTACGCAAGTCTGGCTGTCTCGCCGGCGCGCTAGGCGGCGGGGACGGCGCTCGCCGGCGGCGGGGTGGGCGTGCCGGCCGGCGGCGTGTACTGGAACTCCTCCTCGGCGCCGAACAGGGTGTCCAGCACCTTGGAGCGCAGCCCCTCAGAGAGGGCCAGCGCCAACCCGAAGGCGATCACGATGAGCAGTAGCTTGCGTCCGAAGCCGCTCTTCTTCTTGGGCTTGGAGTGCCTGGGCGCGTCGGACAGGGCCATGGCCGCGTCACGCGCGTGCTCGATGGCCGAGCGCAGTTCGTGCTGCAGCTTCTTGTCGTCGATCAGCGCCTTCTGCGGCGCCTTGGCGCTGCTCAGACGGCTCGCCGCGCTCTTACCGGACTCGACCGCCGTCCGCACGTTGTCGCGCAGCTCCGCGTCCTCGAGAAGACGCTGGATGTACGGGTTTGCCTTGGTGATGTCAGGCAGGTCGGCGGCACTGAACGGCACCGCCTTGGCGACTTTCTTTCGTCGTGAAGCCATTGGTCTCCCTCAGGTCATGGGCGGGTCAGGGTCAGGATACGCGATAGCCCCTTTGCGGCCTGTGATTCAGAGCCGCTTCGAGCACCTCGTCGATCGTGGAGGCGAACACGAAGTGCAGCGACTTTCGCAGATGCTCGGGGATCTCGTCGATGTCGGACTCGTTGAGCTGGGGAGCGATGACGGTGTGCAGGCCACTGCGCTGCGCCGCCAGCGCCTTTTCCTTGAGGCCCCCGATGGGCAGCACCTGCCCGGTCAGCGTCACCTCGCCGGTCATGGCCACGTCAGAGCGCACCGCGCGGCCCGAGAGCAACGAGGTGAGCGCGGTCACCATCGTCACCCCAGCGCTCGGCCCGTCCTTGGGGATCGCCCCCGCCGGCACGTGGATGTGGATGTCGTGCGTCGCGAACCAGTCGTCGGGCAGCTCCGGAAAGAGCTCGGCCGCGTTGGCGCGCACGTAGGACCGCGCCGCCTGGGCCGACTCGCGCATCACGTCGCCCAGCTGCCCGGTGATCGTGAGATGCCCGCCGCCCGACATCGCGGTGGCCTCCACGAAGAGGACCTCGCCGCCCACGGGAGTCCAGGCCAGACCGGTGGCGACGCCCGGCCGCGACGTGCGCCGGCGCGCCTCGGAATAGAACTTGCGCTTGCCCAGCAGCGCGCGCACGCGCGGCTCGGTGATGCTCACCTTGCGCGTGACCGTGCCCTCGGCCACCTGACGCGCGATCTTGCGCACCACTGACCCGATCTCGCGCTCGAGCTGGCGCACGCCGGCCTCGCGCGTGTAGTCGGAGATGATCGTCTTCAGGCCGGAGTCGGTGAAGGCGATGCGGCGGCTGGTCAGCCCGTTGCGCTCGATCTGGCGGGGCACGAGATAGCGCTTGGCGATCTGGAGCTTCTCGGCCTCGGTGTAGCCCGCGAGCTGGATGACCTCCATCCGGTCGCGCAGCGGGCCCGGGATGGTGTCGAGGTTGTTGGCCGTGGTGATGAACATGACCTCGGAGAGGTCAAACGGCAGGTCGAGGTAGTAGTCGCGGAAGGTGCTGTTCTGCTCGGGGTCCAGCACCTCGAGCATCGCGCTCGACGGGTCCCCACGGAAGTCCGAGCCCATCTTGTCGATCTCGTCGATCATGAACAGCGGGTTCTTGGCCCCGGCGTCGCGCAGGGCGCGGATGATCACGCCGGGCATGGCGCCGATGTAGGTGCGGCGGTGGCCGCGGATCTCCGCCTCGTCGCGCATGCCGCCGACGCTGATGCGCTCGAAGGTGCGACCCAGCGCCCGGGCCACCGAGCGCCCCAGGGAGGTCTTGCCGACGCCGGGCGGGCCGACGAAGGTGAGGATCGAGCCCGCCGGCTGCCGCTCGCCCGACCCGTTTGCCATCAGCGAGCGCACCGCGAGGAACTCGAGGATCCGGTCCTTGACCTGCTCGATGTCGAAGTGGTCAGCGTCGAGCACCCGGCGGGCGTGGGCGAGGTCCAGGTTGTCCTCGGTGGTGGTGTCCCACGGCAGCGAGGCGATCCATTCCAGGTAGGTGCGCACCACGCCGTACTCGGCCATCGTGGGCGCCAAGCGCTCCAGGCGACCCAGCTCGCGCTCCACCTGCTTGGAGACCTCCTCGGGCAGCCGCAGGGCCTCGAGCTGCTCACGCAGTTCCTTGGCCTCGGCCTGGGCCTCGTCGCCCTCCCCCAGCTCGTCCTGGATGGCCTTCAGCTGCTGACGCAGGTAGTAGTCGCGCTGCCCCTTCTGCAGCTCTGACTGCACCTGAGACTGGATCTCGGTGTCGAGCGTGACCACCTCGAGCTCGCGCGCCAGGATCTCCGAGAGCCGGCGCAGGCGCTTGGTCAGGTCCAGCTCCTCCAGCAGCGCCTGCTTCTCCTCGGTGGGCAGGCGCAGCGCGCCGGAGATGAGGTGGCTGAGCATCACCGGGTCATCGACGTTGGCCACCATCACCTGCAGCTCCTCGGGCAGGTAGGGCACCTGGCCGACGATGCTTGAGAAGGTGCGCTGGACGTTGCGGGCCAGCGCCTCGAGTGCGGCGCTCTCGCGCACCCGGTCGCGCGCGTGCTCGACGTCGGCCACCAGGTAGGGCTCGGTACGCACCCATTCGGTGATCCGCACGCGCGGGCCGCCCTGGATGAGCACGCGCAGCGTGCCGTCGGGCAGGCGCACCATGCGTGCGATGGCTCCCAGCACGCCGACCGAGTAGAGCTCGTCGGGACCGGGCGTCTCGACCTCGGCGTCGCGGCCGGACACCAGCACGATCGACCGGTCGCCGCGCAGGACGTCGTTGACGAGCTCGAGGCTGCGCGGCTGGCCGATGTTGAGCGGAATGACGAGGTCCGGGAAGGTCACGGAGCCGCGCAAGGGCAGCACGCCCACCTGCGAGGGGAGGCGGCGGAAGCCGTTCTCCTGATCGGCGTCAGCCTCGCCCGTCGCGGTCCCGACGTCAACGACGGTCATGGCCCGTCGCCACTCTGGATCGGAACCTCGCGGCGGGGCTGATGGCGGCCAACCAGCGGGAGCTCGATGCGCAGCATCCCGTCCTCGTAGCGCGCGCTGATGCGGTCCGCATCGACGTCGGCGCCGAGCTCGATGAGGCGGCGGAACGAGCCACGTTCGATCTCGATCTGCTGATAGCCGTCGGGGGCCGGCTGGGCGGGGCCGCGGCGGCCGGCCAGAAACAGCTTGCGGCCCTCGATCTGCAGCGCGATGTCGGCGGGGTCCATGCCGGCGAGCTCCGCGGTGACGATCGCCCGAGGGGGATCAGAGGCGTAGGCGACGTCAACGGCGGGCCAGTGGCCGGTGTGCCGCCGCGACAGCCCGGAGCGCTCAAACGCGTCCCCGAACAGTTCGTCCATCTCGCGTCGCATCCGTTCGAAATTGGCAAACAGATCCCGCTCCGACATCGCAGCTAAGCGTAGCTGCGTCGGGGGTGGCTCGCGTCCTTGCCGCACGGCGACTACACCGTGTAGACCGCGCCCGCGGTGGCGAGGTCCACTGCCCCACCGAAGCCGTCGGCGCCCTCGGCACGCGTGAGCTCAGGGTCGAGCTCGTCGGAGTAGTGGGTGAGCACGAGGCGGTGAGCGCCCGCCCTGAGGCCGTGCTCGCCGGCTTCGTGCGCGGTGAGATGGCCGCGCGTCCCGTCGCGCTCCGGGCGCGGCAGGGTCGCCTCGATCAACAGCAGTTCTGTATCGCGCGCGAAGCCGACCAACTCCTCGTTGGGGCGGCAGTCGGCGCCGTAGGTGAGTCGCGACCGCTCGTAGGACAGCTCGACGGCGAAGGTGGCGACGTAGTGTGGGACCTCGCAGAAGCGGACCGTGAACGGGTCGAGTGACAGCACGTCGCTGGGCGCGTATTCGTGCACGTCGAAGGCATTGTCGATGAGATCGTCGTTGCCCCAGCAGCCCACGACCCGGCGCAGGACCTCACCGCCACCGGCGGGCAGATAGAGGATGGGCCGGGCTGGATCCTGGGTTCCGGGCCACCCTGCCACGGGCACGGGCTGTTGGCGGGGGGCATAGCGCAGGGCGTAGCTGAACGGCACCAGATCCAGGAAGTGATCGGCGTGCATGTGGGTGATGACCACAGCGTCGACGTCGACGTAGTCACAGATTCCGCGCAGCTTGGAGAAGACGCCGTTGCCGCAGTCCAGGAGCATGCCGTAGCCGTGCTCCTGCACCAGGTAGCCGCTACATGCCCCCGCTACGTCCTGCCAGGACGGCGACTTGCCGAGCACCGTGACCTGCACTCCGCTCCTCCTCTTCTCTGTCTGACACTCTAACCGTCGTGGCCGTGGTGCACATGCAAATCTCGTGGCTGACCGCCGCCGTGTCGCACCGCTTTGAAGTGTCCGCGCTGATTCTCGGCGTCCTGCTGGTTCTCGGCGCGCTCATCTCCGGTCTGGCCCGCCGCACGTTCGTGTCGCTCACCGCCGTCTTCGTGATCGCGGGCTTCATCCTGGGCGACGGCGGATTCGGGGTGCTGCACCTCGACCCGCGCTCGCCCTTCGTGTCCGAGCTCGCCACCGTCGCGCTCATCGTCATCCTGTTCCGCGACGGGCTCGAGGTCGACGGTGAGCTGCTGCAGTCACACTGGAGCCTGCCGTTCCGCAAGCTGGTCCTGGCCATGCCGATCACCGCGGTCATCATCGCGGCCGGGACGAAGCTCCTGACGGGGCTGTCGTGGACCGAGTCGTTCCTGGTGGGAGCCTTGCTGTCGCCCACTGATCCGGTGCTGTCTTCGAGCGTCGTCACCAACCCGCGGGTGCCGGCCGTGGTCCGTCACTCGCTCAACCTCGAGTCGGGGCTCAACGACGGCCTGGCCTTGCCGGCGGTGCTGGCGCTGAGCGCGGCGCTGGCCGTCGGGGGCGGGAACTTCGTGTGGTGGCGGTTCGTCATCGAGAACATCGTGCTCGGCTTCGCTGTGGGCATCGCCGTGGGGTTCGCCGCCGCCTGGCTGGCGCCGCGCGACGTGGACACCGTCCCCGCCCACCCCGACGGCATTCCGGCCCACCAACGCTCGCTGTTCGCCCTGGGCACCGCCTTTGCCACCTACGGACTTGCCGTACTGACCCCGCACGGCAACGGGCTGATCGCGGTCTACGTCGCGGCGATCGTCCTCGGCGTCCGCCGCCCGGACGTCCGGGGCTACTTCGAGCGCCAGGCCGCCGACCTCGTCGAACTGGTCAAGCTGGGGATCTTCGTCGTGTTCGGAACCCTGCTCACCGTCGATGGCCTCTTCGGCTCCGGCTGGGCGGCGATCGGCGTGGTGGCCGTCACGCTGCTGGTCGCGCGCCCGGTCGCGGTGTTCGCCGCGCTGGCCGGCACCCGCACCGACACGGCAACGCGCGCGTTCATGTCCTGGTTCGGCCCCAAGGGCGTGGCCACCATGACCTTCTCACTGCTCGTGCTGGGCCAGCGAATCCACGCCGGCGCGACGATCTTCAATCTCGCCGCGCTGACGGTGTTCTGCTCCATCCTCGCCCACGGCGCGACCGACACCGCGGGGGCGGAGTGGCTGGCGAGGCGGGAAGAGGCGGCACGCGGCGACTGACCGGCGGCCGGGCGCGTGGCTAGTGACCGTCGCGGTTGCCGTGGCGGGAGGTGTCCATCAGCCAGCCCATGAAGATGGCGAGCAGGATGAAGGCGATGAATCCGCCGATCAGCGGCCAGTACACGGTGCGAACCTTATCTGAGGGCACCGGACGGTGGGTTCACGCGTGAAGCGCGACCTGCTCGTTGGGCGAAGGAAACGTCCAGGCGACCTGGAGCCGACGCTCCTGGCGGAAGACGAACCGTAGCTGGCTGGGGGGACGCAGACCGTCCGGATGGGCCGGCCTGAACGTGGCGCAGGGCCCCGCGTCAGCCACCGCGCACAGCAGGTTCTGACGGAAGAAGCAGTTCTCGCAGCTCGCCTTCGTGACGGGCGCCCGACCATTTGCCATACCTGTCCTCGACCCCAATCTCTCAATTCACACCAGAAGCAAGGCGGGCATCAAAGCGGATTCCACCCCCGTGTGCAAAGTCCATTTCCGGAAATCGCGGGTGTTTTCACATTGCGGGAAAAACCGCCAAAATGCGGGGACTTTGCGTGAGGGCGCGGGGACCGCCCGCAATTTCCGTAGCTTTCGGGTAGCGATGGACGCCGCTCCCGACGACACCACCCCGGACATACCGACGAGTCGGCCGCGCTCCCTGGCAGAGTACGAACGGGAGGCGCTGGCGACGATGAGCCCGGAGGCGCTCGGCTACATCGAGGGCGGCGCTGGCGACGAGGTCACGCTGGCCGACAACGTGGCCGCATGGCGGCGCTGGGCGCTGCGGCCGCGGATGCTCGTCGGCGCGAGCGGCTGTGACCTGAGCGTGACGGTCCTGGGGCGGCGACGCTCCCATCCCGTGATCGTGGCGCCGACGGCCTTTCAGCGGCTCGCGCACCCCGACGGCGAACTGGCGATCGCCCGCGCGGCCGCGGCGACCGACACCGTGATGTGCGTATCGACCTTCGCCAGCACCGGCGCCGCGACGGTCGCTGAGGGCGTCCCCGAGGTCTCGCGCTGGTTCCAGCTCTACGCCCTCACCGACCGAGGCGCCACCCGGGAGCTCATCGAGGACGCGGCCCGTCGCGGGTACGAGGCGCTGGTGGTCACGGTCGACCGGCCGGTGCTCGGGATCCGCGAGCGCGAGTGGCGGGTGAGCCTGCGCGACCCGGTGGCCGACATCCCGCGCCACGACCCCGCGCAGACGCCCGAGGTCCCGGCGGCGGCCCTGTACGGACAGATCGACCCGGACCTTCGCTGGTCTGACATCGAGCGCTTTGCCTCCGAGAGCGAACTGCCGGTTGTGGTCAAGGGGCTCCTCACCGCCGAGGACGCCGAGCTGGCCGTCGCGCACGGGGCGGCGGGCGTGGTGGTCTCCAATCACGGCGGCCGCCAGCTCGACACCGTGCTCTCGGGCGCCGACGCGCTGGCCCCGATCGTCGACGCCGTCGCCGGGCGCATCGACGTGTTCGTCGACGGCGGCATCCGGCGGGGTACCGACGTCGTCAAGGCGCTGGCTCTCGGCGCCCGCGCGGTGCTCGTCGGGCGGCCGGTGACCTGGGGCCTGGCGGTGGCCGGCGCGGCGGGCGCCCAGCATGTCCTGGAGACGCTGCTGGGTGAGTTCGTCAACGGCCTGGCTCTGGTCGGCTGTCCCCGCGCCGCCGAGCTCGATGCGAGCTTCGTCACCCGCGCGCCGTGGGCAGGACCCGCATAGATGCAGGTCCTGGTCACCGGGATCACCGGCTATGTTGGCTCGGTGGTCGCGGCCCGGCTGCGCGCTGACGGTCACGTGGTGCGCGGCTTCGCCCGCTCGCCCGAGCGCGTGGCACTCGACGTTCCGGTGGTCGCCGGAGATGCGCTCACGGGCCGGGGACTTGCCGAGGCGCTGGACGGGGTCGAGGTGGCCTACTTCCTCATCCACGGCATGGAGCCCGCCGGAGTCGGACCGTTCGCGTCCCGCGAGCAGGCGGCCGCCGAGCGATTCGCGCAGGCGGCTCGGGCCGCGGGGGTGAGCAGGATCGTGTACCTCGGCGGGATCGCGCCGGCCGAGGGCCCGCGCTCGGTGCACCTGGCCAGCCGGCTCGCGGTGGAGGACATCCTGCTGGAGGCGGTGCCCACGTCGGTGGCGCTGCGCGCATCGATCGTGATCGGGGCCCGGTCGCGCTCGTTCCGCTTCCTGGTCAGGCTCGTGGAGCGGATGCCCGTGCTGGCCTATCCGGCGTGGTGGCGCAACCGCACCGCGCCGATCGACGAGCGCGACATGGTGGAGGTGCTCGCCCGCTCCGCCACCTCCGAGCGGGTGAGCGGAATGCGGCTGGACGTCGGCGGTGCCGACATCGTCTCCTACGGCGAACTGATCGAGCGCATCGCCGACCTCATGTTGGTCGATCGCCCCGGGTTCCGGTTCAAGCGCCTGACAGTGACGCCGATCGCGAGCCGGGTGGCGGCGGTGATCGCCGGTGAGCGGTGGGAGCTCGTGGGGCCGCTCATGGAGAGCCTGGACACCGATCTGCTGCCGGGCCCCGATCAGGCGGCACAGCTTCTCGGGGTGAGGCTGCACACACTCGACGCCGCGATCGAGCACGCGCTGGCCGACTGGGAGCGCGACGAACCGCTCGCCGCACGCTGAGATCGCCGGCACGGGGCCCGCCATGTCGCGCGCGGAACGTTAATGTGCGCGGACGATGAGCACCGTTTCCGCGACGATCGACATCGAGGCACCCATCGAGCGGGTGTGGGAGACCGTGATGGATCCCAGGCGGCTCGGTGACTGGGTGACGATCCATAAGTCCGTATCCAACGTCTCGGATTCGCCGTTGCGCCCGGGCTCGACGATGGATCAGTCGATGCATGTCCGCGGGCTCACCTTCAAGGTCCATTGGACGCTCATGGCGGTTGACAGTCCGCGCCGTGCAGAGTGGGAGGGCGGCGGGCCCGCGCACTCCATGGCCATCATCCGGTACGAGCTGTCCAGCAACGATGAGGGCCGGACGACGTTTCAGTACACCAACGAGTTCCACGTGCCCGGTGGACGTCTGGGCAACGTGGCCAGTCGCATGATCGTCGGCGCCACCTCCGAGCGTGAGGCGAGGAAGTCACTGGAGCGATTGAAGGCACTCGTCGAGCGAAACTGAACCACGATCTGCACCCCGGGGATCGTGGCGTTGTATCGTGCATACACCAATACGTCTAACTCTCGCCGCGGAGGTGGCCCAAGTTGGCAGATTTCGTTGACAGTACCGTGAAGGACATCGACAAACGGCTGAACGAGCTCAAGGTTGAGGTGTCAAAGCTTGAGGCCGCTCGGGCGGCACTTGTCGGTGGGCGTCGCGGGCCGGGTCGCCCGTCGAGCGCCAACGGAGCGTCCGCAGCCCCGCGCCGTCGCGCCACTCGCCGCCCGGGTCGTCCTCGGGGACGCCGCGGCGGCAACACCCGCGCCAACCAGGCGCTGGCGCTCGTTCGCGAGAAGCCTGGGATCACGATCCCCGAGATCGCCCAGTCGCTCAAGATCGAGCCGAACTACCTGTACCGCGTCATGCCCAAGTTGGTTGAAGACGGTCAGGTTTCTCGGGACGGCCAAGGCTGGCACCCGAGCGCTGCGAAGTAGTGGCCCGCCTCAGGTTCGCCTGAGGCGACCCCGCCGCAGCCCGGACCGGGAAACGGCATGAATGCCGCCGCGATCGTGGATGAACGATCGCGGCGGCGTAAGGGATCCGGAGGCCTCTTCTCAGATAAGCCCCAACTGCTTGACGGCGTCACGCTCGTCGTTGAGCTCCTTCACCGTGGCGTCAATCCGCGCACGTGAGAAATCGTCGAGCTCGAGCCCCTGGACGATCGTGTACTCGCCCCCGGAACAGGTGCACGGGTAGCCGGAGAAGATCCCTTCACCGATGCCATAGGACCCGTCCGACGGGATGGCCATGGAGACCCAGTTACCGTCGGGCGTGCCGTTCACCCAGTCGCGCACGTGGTCAAGCGCGGCGTTGGCCGCCGACGCGGCGCTGGAGGCGCCCCGCGCCTCGATGATTGCCGCGCCACGCTTCTGGACCGTGGGGATGAAATCGTTCTCGATCCAGTCGCGATCGCCCACCGCGTCAGCGGCGTTGGCGCCCTTGACCTTGGCGTGAAAGACATCTGGGTACTGGGTTGCCGAGTGGTTGCCCCAAATCGTCATGTTGGTCACGTCACTGATCGCGGCACCAGTCTTCGTCGCGACCTGGGCGATGGCGCGGTTGTGGTCCAGGCGCATCATCGCGGTGAACCGCTCCTTGGGCACGTCGGGCGCATTGGACTGCGCGATGAGGCAGTTGGTGTTGGCCGGGTTGCCGACCACCAGCACCTTGAGATTGGACGCGGCGTGATCGTTGAGCGCCTTGCCCTGCGGCTTGAAGATCCCGCCATTGGCCTCGAGCAGATCGCCCCGCTCCATGCCCTTGGTACGGGGGCGAGCGCCGACGAGCAGCGCGACGTTCACCCCGTCAAACGCCTTGACCGGGTCGTCGTAGATGTCGACCCCGGTGAGCATCGGGAACGCGCAGTCGTCGAGCTCCATCGCGGTGCCCTCCGCCGCCTTGACCGCCTGGGGGATCTCCAGAAGGGAGAGGTGAACCGGCGTGTCGGGCCCCAGGAGGTGTCCACTGGCGATCCTGAACAGGAGCGCGTAGCCGATCTGGCCGGCGGCTCCCGTCACTGCAACTCTGACTGAAGTCTTACTCATAACTGAATAACGTCTTACCTTTCTAGTGTCGTGTCAGGCATCTAGGTCCAAGCCGTACACGTCGCCGAGCTTAGCCTTGAGATAGGTGGTGAACGGGGTGACCGACATCGGGCCGCCGGCCTCGCGGGCCAGCAGCTCGGCGGTCGTGAACTTCGCCCCATGACGGTGGACGCGCTGGCCCAGCCACTCGCGCAGCGGACCGAGCTCGCCGGCGGCAAGCTGGCCCTCGAGGTCCGCGAGGTCGG
>DASXCN010000697.1:0-1540 GCA_036491155.1 Solirubrobacteraceae bacterium
TGGTGCGCGAGTTGATGATCGCCGGCGCCATGAGCTACGTGCGCAAGGGCATCCCCCCGGCCGACCTGGCCGAGTTGCTGCACCGCGCGATCCGGGCCCGCCCGGTCTGCGCCGCCGCCTAGCCCGATCGCGTCAATAGACGAGCAGCAGGCGCAGCGCGGTCACGGTCATCACGACCGCGACGAAGCAGTCCAGCGCGAGCCACACCCGCGGCCGCGTGAGCAGCGCGTGCGCCAGGCTGGCGGCGGCGGCCAGCGCGATGAACCACACCACGCTCGCGATCGCCGCGCCCGCGCCGAACCACCACTGGCCCGGCGCCTGCGTGTGGGCGACTGAGCCCAGCAGCACGATGGTGTCCAGGTAGACGCCGGGGTTCAGCCAGGTCACGGCCAGGCAGGCCGCGATCGCGGCCGCCCGACCGCTGCGGACGGGCGCGCCGGCACGCTCGACCCCCGAGGCGTTCAGGGCGCGCCGCGCCGCCAGCCCCGCATAGGCGAGCAGGGCGACCGCACCCCCCACCCGGGCCGCCGTCATCAACCAAGGGCGTCCCGCGAACGCGGCCCCGGCCCCGGACACGCCCGCGGCGATGAGCACGACATCCGAGATCGCGCAGATCGCCACCACCACTCCGACGTGCCGGCGCAGGGCGCCCTGGCGCACGACGAACGCGTTCTGGGGCCCGATGGCGACGATCAGCGACAGGCCGAACAGCAGCCCCGAGATGAGCGCACCGAATGCCGCGGCGTTGACCACACCCCGACCGTACGGCGCCTCTCGATGCATCGCCACTTATGTTTCTTGATTACCATTAGCACGACTAATGCCCTCCGAGACGATCGATCAGGGACAGCTGGAGGCGCTGCTGGCCGTGGTGACCGAGGGCACGTTCGACGCCGCGGCGCAGGCCCTGCACGTGACGCCGTCGGCGGTCAGCCAGCGGATCAAGGCGCTGGAGGTGCGGGTAGGACGGGTCCTGGTGGCACGGACCAAGCCGGTGGCCCCCACGCCGTCAGGCGCCGTCCTGCTGCGGGCGGCACGCCAGATGCAGGCGATCGCCGCCGACGCGGTGGCCGAACTGGGCGATGACGCCGGCGCGCCCCTGACGGTGCCATTGGCGGTCAACGCCGACAGTCTCGCCACCTGGTTGGTGCCGGCGCTGGCCGCGGCGGGCCCGGGACTGACCTTCGACATCCGCCGCGCTGACCAGACGCGGACCGCGGAGCTGCTGCGCGACGGCACCGTGATGGCGGCGGTGACAGCCTCCGCGCAGGCGGTGTCCGGGTGCACGGTGCACCGGCTGGGCCGGATGCGCTATCGGCCACGGGCGTCGACGGCGTTCGTGGCGTGGTGGTTCGCCGACGGCGTCACCGCGAGCGCGTTGTCGGCGGCCCCGGTCGTCCTCTTCGATCGCGAGGACCCGCTCCAGGACCAGTACCTGCGCCGGCGCGCGCGGCGCCGCCTCTCCCCGCCGCGCTGCTACGTCCCGGGCTCGGGCGCGTTCGTGCAGGCCGTCCGGCAGGGCCTGGGCTGGGGCATGGTC
>DASXCN010000698.1:0-3728 GCA_036491155.1 Solirubrobacteraceae bacterium
ATGCGCTCCATCACCGCGTCGAGGTCGGCTCCGATCCACAGCGTCTCGCGCACGGCGCCGATGACCCGGACGCAGTCGCCCGCCCCGTCGCGCTCGGTCACGGTGTAGAGGCCGTCCTGCGGTGCGAGCTGCTCCACCACCACCGGGCTGCGCTGGGTGACGCCGCAGATGCCCCAGTCACCGCCCCCGGCCGCGATCGCGTGCTCGGTGTAGACCGCCTGGTGGGCGCGATGAAAGGCGCCGATGCCGAGGTGCACGATCCCCACCGCCAGCGCGCAGGGGTCGACGCGCGGGGCGACCTCGCGCGGGAGGTGCTCCAGCGTGGCGAGGTCCAGACGCGGGGTCACATCACCGCGCCGAGCTGCCAGGGGGCGAACTCCTCGTCGCCGAAGCCGAACTCCTCGCTCTTGGTGCGCCGCCCCGACGCGACGGCCAGGATCTCCTCAAACAGGACCTCGCCCAGCTCGGAGACGGTCGCCTCGCCGTCCAGCACGGTGCCGGCGTTGAAGTCCATGTCGTCGCCCATGCGCTCGTAGAGCTGCGTGGTGGTGGCCAGCTTGAGGCTCGGCGCCGGCTTGCACCCGAAGACCGAGCCGCGCCCGGTGGTGAAGCAGACGAGGTTGGCCCCGCCGGCGACGATCCCGGTCACGCTCACCGGGTCATAGCCGGGCGTGTCCATGAACACCAGACCCTTGGCGGTGACGGGCTCCGCGTAGCGATAGACCGCCTGCAGCGGCGTCGAGCCGCCCTTGGCCACCGCGCCCAGCGACTTCTCCTCGATCGTCGTCACGCCGCCGGCGCGGTTGCCGGGGGAGGGGTTGTTGTCCATGTGGCCCTCCTCGGCCGCGGTGTAGCGCTCCCACCACTCGATGCGCTCCATGAGCTTCGCGGCCACCTCGGGGGAGGCGGCGCGGCTGGTCAGCAGGTGCTCGGCACCATGGATCTCGGGGGTCTCGCCGAGGATGGCGGTCCCCCCGGCCGCGACGAGACGGTCGACCGCGACCCCGAGCACCGGGTTGGCGGTGACCCCCGACCAGCCGTCCGAGCCGCCGCAGTTGAGCCCCAGCACGAGCTCTGAGGCTGGCACCGGCCGGCGCGGGACGGCCGCCTCGGGCAACAGCTCGGTGACGAGCTCCACGCCGCGGCGGACCGTCGCCATCGAGCCGCCCAGCTCCTGGATGACGAGGCGGCGCAGCGGCACATCCTGCGGGAGGTCGAAGCCCTCGACGAGCGCGTTGATCTGGTTGACCTCACAGCCCAGCCCGACCACGACGACCGCGGCCACGTTGGGATGGCGGGCGTAGCCGCCGAGCGTGCGGCGCAGCACCTCCAGCCCCTCGCCATCGCGGCTGAGCCCGCACCCACTGCCGTGGGTGATGGCGATGACGCCGTCCACGCCGGGATGCTCATCCAGCGCCCCGGGCGCCGCGAACTGCGCGGCGATCCGCTTGACCACCGTGGCCGAGCAGTTGACCGAGCTGAGCACCGCCACGTAGTTGCGGGTACCGACGCGGCCGTCGGGGCGGACGATGCCGTCAAAGGTTGCGGTCGCGACGGTCTCGCTCCCGGCCGGCGGGTCGGCAGGACGCGACACGGCGGTGGGGGCGCCGCCGCGGCCGCCCTGGGCCGGCACCGGAATCCCCTCGCGCGAGAGCGAGCTCAGGTTGTGCTCATGCACGTGCTCGCCGGCCGCGATCGCCCGCGTGGCGATCCCGATCGGCTGCCCGTACTTGCGCACCTGCTCGCCGGCGGCGATGTCGGCGAGCGCGAGCTTGTGGCCGTGGGGCACGACGTCGCGCACGGTCACGCGGCGCCCGGGCGCCTCGAGCTCGGTGCCCGGCTCGAGCTCACGGCGGGCGAGCGCGACCGGGTCCTCGGGGTGCAGCTGCAGGACTGCCTGGGCCAGGTCCATCGTCACCCTCCGTTCATCACCCATGCGTGAGCCGGGTCCAGGTAGGGCATCATCACGCGCCCCGCGCCCGCCATCACCCACAGGTAGTACAGCTCATAGCCCGAGGCGGCGACGACCGGGTGAAAGCCCGAGCGGATCACGGCGATGTCGTCGTCGCGGACCAGGAAGGCCTCCTCGGCGCGGCCGCCGTCGAGCTCGTAGCGGATCTGGACGCCGAACCCGCCCGCCGGGTTGGTCTTGAACAGGTAGACCTCCTCGAGGTCGACCTCCTCGGGCGGGTTCTCGCGGTCGTGGCGGTGCGGGGGATAGGAGGACCAGTTGCCCGCCGGGTTGATCGTCTCGCCCAGCAGCAGGCGCTGCGCGTCGTGCTGGGGGCCGAGGATCGTGCGCACCGACCGCGACCAGTTGCCCTCGCCGACCTCGGCGATGCGCTGCTCATCGGGCCTGATCACCCGCGCGGGCGGCGCGTCGGGTGACGGCTCGGCGGCGGCCGAGGCGATGGCCACCTGCGCGGGGGCGTCGGGCGCGCCGGTCAGGCGCAGGCCCGGGCCGGAGGGCGCGTAGACGGTGTCGCCGGGGGCGTCGAACACCGACGCGCGGCCGCCCGCGCGTCCGAGGGCCAGCCCGTCGCGCGTGGACGCATCGACGACGCCGGTCATCACCACCGCCGCGGTCTCCGCGTCGCCGGGTAGTTCCAGCGTCTCGCCCGGGCTCAGGTCGGCCAGGACGAGGTTCACGTGGGCGGTCTGGTCACCGGCGGTCGTCAGCTGTCGCATCACACGGCTCCTTGGTTGGTCGTGAGCAGGGACTCGCCCGCATGCCGGGCGCCGGGCGGCGCGGTGGAGGCGCGCACCACGAGCGCCGACGGCAACTGGCGCACCGTCGGCTCGGGCTCGGGCTCGGGGTGGGGCTCCGGAGAGGTTCCGGGCGCGATGGCGTCGAGCAGAACGTCGACGGCTACGGCGCCGGCCTGGGCGGTGGGCGCGGCGACCGTGGTCAGCGCGGGGGTGAGCATGGCGGCCAGCGGGATGTCGTCGAAGCCGACGACGCTGAGCTCGTCGGGCACGGCGACGCCCAGGTGCGCCAGGCGGCTGAGGATCCCCGCGGCGACGAGGTCGTTGTAGGCCAGCACGGCGGTGGCCCCGCTGGCCAGCACCTGCTCGGCGGCCTCCACGCCGCCGTGAAACTGCGGCGCCACCGGGCCGACGGTCACGATCTCCGCGCCCGCCCCCCGGGCCGCCGCGCGCAGCCCGCGCAGGCGCTGCTGGTTTGACCACGAGCGCCGTGGGCCCGAGATGAAGGCGACGCGGACGTGTCCCAGCACGGCGAGGTGGGCCATCGCCTGGCGCATGCCGTCGGCGCTGTCGACGGCGACGGTGCTGAGCCCCTCGACGTGACGATTGAGCAGCACCACCGCCGGCGCGGGCTCCAGGCCGGCCAGCGCGCCGGGGGCCAGGCGGCTCGAGCACAGCAGGATCCCGTCCACCTGCTTGCTCATCGCGCCGATGAGGGCCTCCTCCTCGGCGGCGCTCTCCTGGCTGTCGGCGACGAACACGGCGTAGTCGGCTTCGCGCGCTCGGGTCTGCGCGCCCTTGAGCACGCTCTGGAAGTAGGGGTTTCCGAGGTCGGGGACGATCACTCCCACGTTGCCCGTTCGTCCGGTGATCAATCCCCGGGCGGCGCGGTTGGGCCGGTACCCGAGCTCGCCGGCGGCGGCGAGGACCCGGGCGCGGGTGGCGGCGCGCACCGTGTCGGGAGCGGTGAACGAGCGCGAGACGGTCGCCACGGAGACCTGAGCGCGGCGGGCCACGTCATG
>DASXCN010000699.1:0-13106 GCA_036491155.1 Solirubrobacteraceae bacterium
GCTGCGCCGCCTGCTCGTCGACGCCCGCTTCGGGGCGGGCGCGGCCCTGCTGCCGCCGCCGGTGGCGCGCTTTCAGCTTGCCGCGCGCCGGCTGGCGCGGCGGACCGGCGACGTGTTCAGCCTCTCCTCGGCCACCCGCCCGGCCGACCTGCGCACGCTGCTGGCGGTAGCCCGAGGCCGGCGCCGCGTCGTCGAACTGGGCACCGCCACCGGCTGGACGGCGATCTCGCTGGCCCTGGCCGACCCGGAGCGCAGCGTGCTCAGCTGCGACGTCGTGGCGCGGGAGGAGCCGCAGCGCTACCTGCGGCTCGTGAGCGACGAGACGCGCGCCCGCATCGAGCTCGCCCTGCGCGCCGGATCAGACGGCCCGGCCGACGACGCCCCCGTCGACCTGCTCTACATCGACAGCTCCCACCAGCGCGCCCAGACGATCGACGAGGTCCGGGCCTGGCTCCCGGTGCTGGGGCCGGGGGCGGCCATCGTGTTTGACGACTACACCCACCCGGACTTCCCGGGGGTGAGCGAGGCCATCGTTCAGCTCGGCCTCTCCGGAGAGCAGCGCGGCACCCTGTTCGTACACCACGTCGAACGCGTAGATAAGTAAACTTATAAGTTTACTTCTAGCACGGGTAGCCGGGGCTCCACGCGCCGGCGTGGGGCTAGGAGCGCTTGTCGCGGCGCTCGCCGGTGAGCTTGGAGGTGAGCTCGTCGATGACGTCTGAGACGCGGTGGCCGGCCGGGGAGTCGCGGGCCTCGGTGAAGCGCTCGGACAGCTCGGCGGCGGCGTCGTCGAGGATCCGGGAGAAGCTGTCCTCGGTGCTGTAGTACCCGAGGTCCTCGTCTGACGGGCGCTCACCGGCCATGGCGCGCACGTCGCGGATCGTCTGCTCGGTGGCCCGCCGGGCCTCGCGGGCCGCGGTCTCGCGGGCCTCGCGGGCGCGGGCGAGCTCCTGTTCCATCGCCGCGAGGCGGGCGTCGAGGTCGGGGTCCGCGGCCCCCGGGCGTGCAGCCTGGCCACTCGCGGCCCCACGACCCGCGGCCGCACCCCGGCCCGCCGCGGCGCCACCACCGCCACCGGCCGCACGCAACCGCCGCACCTCCGCGTAAGCCTCCTGCACGGCCTCGAAGCGCCGCGCCGACTCCACCGAGCCCCCGTTGTGGTCAGGGTGGTGCAGCTGCACCAGCCGGCGGTAGGCGGCGCGGATCTCGGCGTCGGTGGCCGAGCGGGTCACGCCCAGCGTTTGGTACGGGTCTGGCGACGGCGACATGCTGGCAATAGGGTAAAGACCCGGCCGCACCACCCCGACGGAGAACCGACACATGTCCGACACCGCACCGCAGACCGCCCCCAAAACGCCCGAGGAGATCACCGCCGACGTACTTGCCAGCTTCGACGGCGCGCCGGACGCCCGCATGCGCGAGATCATGCAGGCGCTGGTCCGCCACCTCCACGGCTTCGTGCTGGAGGTCGGGCTCACGCCGCAGGAGTGGGAGGGCGCGATCAAGACGCTGACGCGCACCGGCCACATCACCGACGAGCGGCGCCAGGAGTTCATCCTCTGGTCTGACGTGCTGGGCGCCTCGATGCTGGTGGACGCGATCGAGAACACCGCGCCCGCCGGCGCGACCGAGTCCACCGTCCAGGGCCCGTTCTACGTCCCGGGCTCACCGCTGCGCGAATACGGCACCAACATCACCCAGGAGCCCGACGCCGGCGTCCCCGCGCTCGTCCACGGGCGGGTGCTCGACCTCAGCGGCCGGCCGGTCGCCGGGGCCGAGGTCGATGTATGGCAGAACGGCGCCGACCAGCTCTACGCGGTGCAGCGCCCGGAGGCCGAGGAGGATCACCTGCGCGGCCGCTTCCTCACCCGCGACGACGGCAGCTACGCCTTCGTAGCGGTCCGGCCCACGCCCTACCCCATCCCGTACGACGGCCCCGTGGGCCGGATGCTCGATCTCACCGGCCGCCACCCATGGCGCCCCGCGCACGTGCACATGATCATCCGCGCCGAGGGCTACCGGACGCTGACCACCCATGTCTTCGACGTCGAGAGCGCGTACCTGGACTCCGACGCCGTGTTCGCGGTCAAGCCGTCGCTGATCCGCGAGTTCGTCACCCACGCCCCCGACGATCCCGACACCCCCGAGGGGGTCACGAGCGAATGGGTCTCCGTGGAGAATGATCTCGTGCTCGCGCCGCAGACCTGAGCCCGCGCTCGGGCAGCGGCGCGGCCAGCTCGCCGCACCCGGCGGTGGCGCGCGCGTCGCGTTGCAGCGTCCGGCGCAGCTGCACGAAGGCGACGCTGCCCAACACGGCCGGCAGCCACAGCGCCAACGCCCGGTAGGCCAGCACCGAGATGGTTGCCGTGGCCAGGGGCGCGTGGTAGAGCGCCAGCAGTCCGATGAGCCCGCCCTCGGTGCCACCGATGCCGCCGGGGAGCGGGACCAGCCCGCCGAGCTGGCCGATGATGTAGGCGGTGATGATGATCGGCAGCGGGGGGACGTGCCCGAAGGCGTGGAAGCAGAACACCAGCGCCGCGATGTCAAAGCCCATGTAGCCGAAGGACCCGATTAGCACGCCCACCGGGCGCCGGCGCAGGAGAAACAGCGAGTCGCGCACGCCATCGACGATCGCGCTGCGCACGTGATGCAACGCCACTCGCACCCGTCCGGCGGCATCGCTGAGCGCGCGCCTCGGTGCCAGTCGGCGACCGATCGCGGGCAGCAGCAGCACCACCGTGGCGACGATCAGACCGGCGATACCGAAGCTGTAGGTCAGCGCCTGGTTGGTGTCGCCGGGGATGATGTTGCTCGCGAACAACAGGGCAAAGACAACGAGCGTGCCGACGTTGGCCAGGCTGGTGAGCAGGAAGAAGGCGACCGAGCGGCGTCCGATGTGCGCCCCGCTCATGCCCCCGCGGTTGAGCGCCCACGCCCCCAGGGCCAGGCCGCCGGCGCCCCCGGCGGGGAGGATCGAGTTGGCGCCCTGCTCGGACATGCCGATCTGATAGCTGAGCCGCCAGCTCATCTTGGCGCAGAACACCGTGCGGAAGATCACGACGTAGGAGAGGGTCGAGAGCAGCTCGAGCACGCCCGCGGCCACCAGCCAGCCGGGCGAGGCATCGCCCAGGCGGTCGCGCAGAGCGCCGAGGCCCGGGCCGATGAGGATCGCCAGCACGACCACAAAGCCCACCGCTGAGAGCTGAAGAAGACCGCGGCGCAGATGGCGCGGGCTCAGCTCGTCGGGCATCGCTCCGCTCAGGTTCGCCACTTACCAATCATAAGCAGATGCTCACGCCGGCAATGGCCGGGAGCCCTCGGACGCCATTGGTGATCAATCGCGCAGCGGGGCTCCCGCCACCTCAAACATCCGTCTAGCGGTCCAGCGGTTCCGGGCCCACCTCCCGATAACCACTGTATGTGGCTGCGTATGCGGCATATACCCGTGCGCGTCGTCGTGCTGGCGGCGACGTTGCTGCTGGGCGCGGCGACGGGCGCCCAGGCGTCGCCGTCCACCCTGAATCTGCGCCAGCCGCTGGGCCTGGGCACGGTGCACCACCAGCCCGGCGTACGCACCCAGGCGCCTAGCCCGCAGGCACTGGCCACGTCAGTCCAGCAGACCGCCGGCGTGCCGGAATCCGCGGTCACCACGGTCAACGTCTGCCCTGACCCGCGGCCCGGCCACGCCGCCTGCGCCGCTCAGGCGCTCGTGCTGCGCTCAAACCACCGTCTCGTGCACCCGCACGTCACGCGCCATCAGACGTTCACCCAGGTGGTCCCGCGCCACCACTCCAGCGCACCCGCCGCGGCGGCAGCGGCCGCGGCAGTGGCCCCGCAGGGCTCGATGTCCTCCGCGTCGGCCAGCGCCCCCGCCGCCGGCACCCCCGCCTACCTCCAGCAGGCCTACGACCTCACCTACCTGTCGCAGACCGCCGGGGCCGGGGACACGGTGGCCGTCGTCGACGTCGGCGACGACCTCAACGCCCAGGGCGATCTGGCCACCTACCGCAGCACCTACGGGCTCCCGCCCTGCACGGCCGCCAACGGGTGCTTTGCCAAGGTCAACGAGACCGGCGCCGTCTCTCCGCTGCCCAACCCCGCGGGCTCCGACTGGGAGTCTGAGGCCTCGCTGGACCTCGACGCCGTCTCGGCGCTGTGCCCCAACTGCCACATCCTGCTGGTGGAGGCCAGCAGCTCGTCGATCTCCGATCTGGACGCCGGCATCGCCGCGGCCATCAGCCTCGGCGCCGACCAGGTCTCCAACAGCTGGTCGGGCACCGCGAGCGTGCCGGTCGGCGTGGGGAGCTTCTCGGGCGCGGCGGTCATCGCCGCCACCGGCGACCACGGCTACCCCGGCGCCGGGGTCGACAACTACCCGGCCGCCTTCCCGGGCGTGACCGCCGCCGGCGGCACGACGCTCTCCGGGGCCGCCGGGGGCACCAGCACCCGCGGCTACACCGAGTCGGCGTGGTCGCTGAACAGCTCGGGCGTCGGCTGGGGCGGCGGCTCGGGCTGCGACACGCATGAGCCCAAGCCCGCCTACCAGGCCGACACCGGCTGCGCGACCCGCGCCTACTCCGACATCTCGGCCGACGCCAACCCCGAGACGGGTCTGCGCGTCTATGACTCGGGCAACGGCGGGTGGCTGGTGGCGGGCGGCACCAGCCTGGCCACGCCGCTCGTCGCGGCCTTCGAGGGCCTCACCGGCGTCAACGGCGCCAACGCCCAGTGGGCCTACAACGACAGCGCGCTGCTCAACGACCCGGCGACCGGGTCGACGGGGAGCTGCGCCGCCGCCATCGCCTACATCTGTAGCGCCGGCACCGGCTACGACGGGCCCACCGGCATCGGCTCGATCTCGGGCGCCATCGTCGCCGGCGCCCCCGGAATCGGCGGCCCGGCGATCGGCGACGGCATCACCAACAGCTACGCCCAGACGGTGGGCTCGACCACCGCGACGCTCGTCGGCGGCGTCTACCCCAATGGCCTGGACACCACCTATCACTGGGAGTACGGGACCTCGACCGCCTACGGCCACCAGACGACGGCGCAGGACGTCGGCTCCGGGACGGCGCCGGTCACCGCGCAGGCGAGCCTCAGCGGCCTGACCCCGGGTGTCACCTACCACTACCGCCTGGTCGCCTCCAACAGCGACGGCACCGACTACGGCTACGACTACACGCTGGCGACCTCGACGGTCAACACCGTGCCGCCGGTCAACACCGTCGCGCCGGTCATCTCGGGGCAGGCCCTGCAGGGCCAGGCCCTCAGTGCCTCCACCGGCGCCTGGAGCCCCACGCCCACCACCTACTCCTACCAGTGGCAGCGCTCCACCGACGGCGGGAGCACCTGGGCCAACATCCCCGGCGCCACCACGTCGGGCTACTCGGTGACCGGCAGCGACCTCGCCGCGCAGATCCGCGTCCTCGTCAGTGCCACCAACTCCTACGGGACCAGCACCGCCGGCACCACTCCGGTCACGATCGGGTCCGGCGCGCCGGCCGCCAGCACCGGGCCCACCGTCTCGGGCCACGCCAACCAGGGTCAGATCCTCAGCGCCACCTCCACGTGGAATCCTCCCGGCGCTTCCTACAGCTACCAGTGGCAGAACTCCAGCGACAGCGGCGGCACGTGGACGAACATCAGCGGCGCCAACTCCTCCACCTACACGCTCGCCGCCGCTGACCTGGGCGACCTCGTGCGGGTCGCCGTGACCGCCGTCAACGGTTTCGGGACCACCACCGCGTCGAGCACCGGGGTCGGGCCCGTCCTCAACAACGCGCCGATCAACACCGCCGTCCCCACGCTCACCGGGACCGCCCAGCGCACGGCCCTGCTCACCACCACGGCCGGCACCTGGACGGGACTCGGCGACACCATCACCTACCAGTGGCAGCGCTCCGCTGACGGGAGCACGTGGTCGACCATCGCCGGCGCCACCTCCTCCACCTACACGGCGCAGTTCGCCGACGAGGGCGACCAGGTGCGCGCGCTGGTGACGGCCACCAACACCTCGGGCGTGACCAGCACCCCCTCGGCACCCACCCAGATCATCGCGCCGTTGCCGCCGGCCAACACCGCGCCTCCGGCGATCACCGGCCTCGCCGAGCGCGGGGTGATCCTCAACGCCGCCCTCGGCACCTGGTCGGGGCCCGACAACGTCTACAGCTACCAGTGGCAGCGCGACGCCGGCGAGGGCTACGTCAACATCGTCGGCGCCACGGCGTCCACCTACACCCTGAGTACCGACGACGAGAACGCGACCGTCCGCGTGCTGGTCACCGCCACCGACCCCGACGGCACGATCACCCAGGCCAGCGCGGCGACCTTCCCGGTCACCGACGCGCTTCCGGTGAACACCGTCGCGCCGCAGATCACCGGCACCATCCAGCGCGGGTTCACCATCGCCGCGGCGACGGGGTCGTGGGCAGGGATCGGCAACAGCTACACCTACACGTGGCAGCGCTCGGCCGACGGGGTCTCGTGGACGAACATCGCCGCCGCCACGGCGTCCACCTACGTCGTGGACAAAGCCGACGAGGGCGATCGGCTGCGCGTGGTGGTGAGCGTCACCAACCCCGACGGTACGGCGTCGACGGCGAGCGCGGCGACGATCGTCGTCCCGGCCTCACCGCCGGCGGCCACCACGGCCCCCTCGTTCACCGGAACCGCCCAGCGTGGCGCGCCGCTGACGGCCATGCAGGGGATCTGGAGCGCCGTCGGCAACGCCTACACCTACCAGTGGCAGCGCTCCCCCGACGGGACCACGTGGACCAACATCCCGGGCGCCACCGCGCTCACCTACACCGTGCAGACCGCGGACGAGGCCGACTTCGTGCGCTTCGCGGTGACCGCCACCAACCCCGACGGCACCACCATCGTCGCCAGCACGCCGTCCAACGTCGTCGTCTCCACTCCGCCGGTCAACGCGGCCGTCCCCACGATCATCGGCACCCCCGCCCGCAGCACCAACGTGAGCGCCACGGCGGGAAGCTGGAGCGGCATCGGCAACGCCTACACCGTCCAGTGGCAGCGCTCCTCCAACGGCACGACGTGGACGAACATCGCCGGCGCCACGAGCTTCAGCTACACGATCGCCGTCGCCGACGAGGGCTCGGCCATCCGCGCGCTCGTCACCGCCGTCAACCCCGACGGCACCGCGTCGCAGGCCTCGGCGCCGACGCCGACCATCTCCTCGGCGCCGCCGGCGGCGATCGCCAGCCCGGTGGTCACCGGCGCCCCGCTGCGCGGCGACACCCTCAACTCCATGCAGGGCACGTGGACCGGCATCGGCAACGCCTACTCGGACCAGTGGCAGCGCTCGGCCGACAACGGCACCACCTGGACCAACATCACCGGCGCCACGGCGGACAGCTACACGCTGACCACGGCCGACGTGGGCGACCTCGTGCGCCTGCTCGTCACCGCCGTCAACCTCGACGCCACCGTCGCGGCGCCCAGCAACGTGACGACGACGATCAGCGCCACGCCGCCGGTCAACACCGCCGCGCCGGGGATCTCAGGCGCCGCCCAGCGCGGTCTGATGCTCAACTCGGCGATCGGCACGTGGAACGGCGTCGGGGTCAGCTTCGCCTTCCAGTGGCAGCGCTCGGCCGACAACGGCTCTACCTGGAGCAACATCACCGGCGCCACCGGCGCCTTCTATACGCTGACCACTGCCGACGAGGGCGACATCGTCCGCATCGTCGTCACCGGCACCGACGCGGATGGAACGGGCTCGGCGGCCAGCCCCGCCAGCGCGACGGTGGCGCCCACACCGCCGGTCAACACGGTGGCGCAGGTGATCATGGGCACCGCGCAGCGCGGCCAGACGCTGCAGTCCAGCGCGGGAACCTGGCTGGGCATCGGCAACAGCTACGCCTACCAGTGGCAGCACTCCTCCGACAACGGCGTGACGTGGACCAACGTCGGCGGCGCCACCGCCCCCACCTATCCGCTGGGCACCAACGACGAGAACACCCAGCTGCGCGTGATCATGACCGCCACCAACGCCGACGGGTCCGCCAGCGCCACCAGCGCGCCCAGCGCCACGGTGCCGAACGCCGCGCCGGTCAACACTGCGGCGCCGATGGTGAGCGGCACCGCTCAGCGCGGCTTCATCTTCACCGCCACCTCCGGGACCTGGAACGGCATCGGCAACACGCTCGCCTACCAGTGGCAGCGCTCGACCAACAACGGCAACACGTGGTCGAGCATCGCCGGCGCGACCTCCAACACCTACACGCTCGGCGTGGGCGACGAGGGGGCGATCCTGCGCATCCTGGTCACCGCCTCCAACCCCGACGCCACGGTCAGCGCCCCCAGCAACCCCACCGCGACCGTCGGCACCTCGCCGCCGTCCAACAACAGCCTGCCCACGATCCGCGGCATCGCCCAGCGGGGCAACACGCTGTCCTCGACCACCGGCGCGTGGGCGGGGACCGGCAACACCTTGACGCTGCAATGGCAGCGCTCCGCCGACAACGGCACCACGTGGACGAACATCACCGGGGCGACCGGTGTCAGCTACAGCATCCAGGCGCCCGACGAGGGTGATGTGCTGCGGCTCATGGTCACCGTCGCCAACCCCGACGGCGGCGCCAGCGCGGCCAGCTCGGCCTCGGCCACGGTGATCGCCTCGCCACCGGTCAACACCGCGCCGCCGGTTGTGTCGGGCACGGCGCAGCGAACGGTGATCCTCAACGCCACCTCGGGGTCGTGGGCCGGTGCCGGGATCACCGTCGCCTACCAGTGGCAGCGCTCGACCGACGGCGGCACCACGTGGACCGACATCGCCGGCGCGACCAGGATCGCCTACATCGTCGTCGCCCCCGATGAGGGCGATGTCCTGCGCGTGCTGGTGACCGCCACCGACGCCGACGGCAGCGTCGCCGCGGGCAGTGCCGCGACCCCGGCCGTCCAGGCCAACCCGCCGATCAACGTGACCACGCCCGTGGTCCTGGGCAACCCCAGCCTGGGCGGCACCCTGTCCACCGACAACGGTGGCTGGACCCCCATCGCCGACAGCCTCACCTACACCTACGCCTGGCAGCGCGGTGACGGCACCAACGGCTACTCCAACATCGCCGGCGCCGCCGGGGCGACGTACACCACGGTCGCCGCCGACGCGGGCGAGAACATCCGCGTGATCGTCACCGCCACCAACGTGGACGGGTCAGTCAGCGCCACCAGCACCGCCTCCGCGCCCGTCCAGCCGCCGCCGGTCAACGTGACCGCCCCCGCGGCGCCGACGGGCACCGATATGAACGGCTACGTCCTCGCCCCCGACAACGGCACCTGGGACAGCACGGCCACCTTCAGCTATCGCTGGCTGAGCTGCCCCGGCACGGCCACCACCGTGACCGCCGCATGCACCTCGGTGTCCACCAAGACCGGCTACGCCCTCACCGTGCCCGACATCGGCAACAAGATCGCCGTGGTCGTCACCGCCACCTCGATCGGCGGCTCCGCGTCGGCGACCAGCGGGCTGACGCCCATCATCCAGGGCCAGCCCTTGACCCAGATCACGCCGCCGAGCATCTCGGGCAACCCCCAGCCGCCCAACACCGTGTTCGCCAACCCGGGGTCCTGGACGGTGAATCCCACCGCCGTCGACTACGACTGGGATCGCTGCGACGCCGATGGCGTGTCCAACTGCACGCTCGTCGCCGCCGACACCGCGCACTACGCGCTCACGTCGGTCGATGACGGCCACGCGCTGGTCCTCATCGCCAACGTCTCCTCCCCGGGCCGCGTGGCCACGGGACAGAGTGCGCCGCTGCTCGTCCAGGACCAGCCGCTGCCGCAGGCCACCGTCCTGCCGACGGTGAGCGGGACCACGCAGCGCACCTTCGTCATGGGGGCCAGCGGCGGCGTGTGGACCAACAGCCCCCAGACGCTGTCCTACCAGTGGGAGCGCTGCAACGCGGCCGGCCACAACTGCCTGGCCATTCCCGGCGCCACCCGGCCGACCTACCAGCTCACCAACGTCGACGAGGGCTCGACCATCACCGTCGCGGTGAGCGCGACCAACACCGCGGGGACCACGACGGCGGTCGCGACTCCCTCGGGCGTCGTCATCGCGATGCCCCCGGTGGCGGCGGGGCGGCCCGCGCTCAGCACCCAGGGCGTCCAGCAGAGCGCGCCGGTCTCGGCCACCAACGGCAGCTGGCAGGGCACGGGTCCCTCGACGTACACCACCGTGTGGCAACGCTGCAACAGCGCGGGCGCGTCGTGCGCGGCGATCGCCGGCGCCACGCAGTCCAGCTACGTGCCCACCGCCGCCGACGTCGGCCATACGCTCGTGGTGGTGGTGACGGCCAGCAACGTGGACGGCTCGGTGGCTGCGGCCTCGGCGCCCTCAGGCGTGGTCCTGCCCGCCGCACCGCGCTGGCGCGACCTGCCGGTGCTGAGCGCCAACAACGGCTACGTCGGCGGCGTGCTCAGCGTCACCAACGGGGTCTTCACCGGGCCGGCGGTCACCACCGACGTCACCCAGATCATGCGCTGCACCAACGCCTGCACGCCGATCAGCTCCGCCTCCAGCTACACCATCGTCAACGGCGACATCGGCGCCATCCTGCGCGTGCGCGAGACCGCGTCCAACGCGGGCGGGACGGTGGCGGTGTGGTCGGCCCAGTACGTCGGGCCGGTGGCCTCCTCGGCCTCGGCCTCCGCCGTCTTGGGGGTGGGCCAGGCGGTGCTGCGCAACCGCGACGGCGACCCGCTGGCCACCGTGCGGCTGAGCACGAACACCGGGGAATCGGGGGACGCGCTCTTCGCTCGCGCCACCGCGACGCGCAAGTCCGCCGCGGCCACCCGCGTCATCACCGTGCACCGAGCCCACAAGGTCCGCGGCCCGCTGCGCGCGTGGGTGTGCACCGCCGCCATCGCCCGCGGCAGCGCCCCCGCACCCTGCACCCGCCAGGTCACCATCCGCGGCGCCTCGGCCAAGCTCAGGCTGCCCGCCGCGATCACCGGCCGCGTGCGCGTCGTGGTCGTCCGCCGCGGCCACTGAGGGCGGGCGGTGGCGGCTCACTCAGCTCGCGATCACGGCGCCGACTGACCTCCCGAGCTGCCGGCGTGCGCCGCAGCGGCCAGGCTCATCTTGATCGGGATCAACTTGTCGTTGACGGCCTTCATCTGGGCGGCGGTCACCACACCGTCAGCGACCAGCTTGTCGGGATCGATGCGCCCCGATTCGATGGCCGCATCGAGCGTGCGGGCCTGGGCTGCGCTGATCGTCCCGGCCTGCTGCAGCTGCGCGATCCCGTCGATGAACTGGTGCGGCACGCCGCCCGGCGCGGGGGCCGGCTTGCCCGCAGCGGCATCCGCCAGCTTGCTCGCCTCGGCGACCGACGACGCGACCGCCCGTGCGCTCTTGCCTGCGACACAGGGCCGTGACCCCTGGCCGCCGGCGGCGATCGCCGACGGCACGACGATCGCGGCCGCCACGGCGAGGCCCGTCACCGCGCCGATCGCCGGGGCGCGCCACCGGCTGCGCGATGTCGGTTGTTCTTCGGGAGCTGACATGAGCGTCTCTCCTATCTCTTCGGGGCGGCGCCTGTCGCTGCCCGGCCCGTCCAGGGTCGGAGGCGGTGCTGAAATCGCGCTGAATTCCGCGGTTTCTTCAGCAGATCTTCAGCCGCTGAGCGGGAGAATGCGCTCACCGTGAACGGAGCGCTCGGACGTGTGGTGGTGGTGGAGGACGAGGCGGCGGTGCGCAGGGCGGTGCTGGCCGGCCTGCGCCAGGAGGGGTTCGCCGCCCGCGGGTTCGCCGACGCCGTCGACCCCGACGCGATCCTCGCCTGCGCCCCGGACCTGGCCGTCCTCGACGTGCGGCTGCCCAGCGACAGCGGATTCGCCCTCGCCCGCCGGCTTCAGGCTCGCAGCGAGCTGTCCATCATCTTCCTCACCGCCCGGGACGCCGTCGCCGATCGGGTGGAGGGCCTCGAGCTCGGCGCCGACGACTATGTCGTCAAGCCCTTCGCGCTCGAGGAGCTGCTGGCGCGGATCCGCGCCGTGCTGCGGCGGTCGGGGCGCCTCTCGGCCGTGCTCGAGGTGGGGGACCTGCTCATCGACGAGCATGGGGGATGGGTGAAGCGGCGAGGCCACGAGATCCCCGTGACGGCCACCGAACTGCGGCTGCTCGCCTTCCTGCTCCGCCACCGCGGCCAGGCCTTGTCCAAGGACCAGCTCCTCACCCAGGTCTGGGGCTATGACGCATATGACCGCAACCTCGTCGAGGTCCATATCAGCGCGCTGCGGCGCAAGCTCGAGCGGGCCGGGCCACGCGTCATCCACACGGTGCGCGGCATCGGCTACCGGTACGCGGCGTGAAGACCGGGTCGCTCACGCGCCGGACCGTCGCGGCGACGCTGGGCGTGCTCCTGCTCGCGCTCGGCGGCTTCGCCACCCTGATCACGGTGCGCTACCGCGACGGCCTGCGCGCACGCGCCCGCAGCCAGCTGGTGGCCGGCGCCAGGGCGCTTCAGGGCGCGCCGATAGAGGAGGTCAAGCCCCAGATCGCCTCGCTGGCCCTGGAGGGGATCGACGTCAGTCTGCACCCCGATGCCATTCCGCTCAAGCCCGGGGTGTTCGCCAAGGTCCCGCTGAAGCCGGGGGTGCTCTCGAGTAGCGGCGACCTCCTCACCGTTACCGAGCCGATCAACTTGGGCGAGGCCGGCGACACGGCGGTCCTCTCGACCAGCCAGGCCTACATCAACAGCTCCGTCGACCGTCTGATCGTCATCGAGCTGCTGGCGGGCGCCGCCGTGCTGGCAGTGGCGAGCGTGCTCACCTTCCTGGCCCTGCGCTCGGCGCTCGGGCCCCTGCGCCACGTCGCCGCCGTGGCGCAGCGGATTGCCTCGGGCGATCGCCGCCAGCGCCTGCTCCCGCGCCGGCATGACACCGAGCTGGGTCAGATGGCCGCCTCCTTTGACGCGATGGTGGACTCGCTGGAGGAGGCGGCCGCCCAGGCGACGCGCTCGGAGGCGGCGATGCGCCGGTTCCTCGCCGACGCGTCCCATGAGCTGCGCACCCCGGTCGCGGCGCTCCAGGCCACCGCCGAGACCCTGCTGCGCGAGCAGCCCGGGCGCCCGCGGCGT
>DASXCN010000700.1:0-4883 GCA_036491155.1 Solirubrobacteraceae bacterium
GCTGACATCCGCCGCGAGTGCTCGGAACATGTCGATCACCGGCGCCAGCGGGATGCCGCCGCCCTCGAGCTCGATGCACCCGCCGTCCAGCACCCGTGCGTCGGAGGTCTGGGCCGCCTCCACCAACTCGCCGACGAGCCGCGACTTGCCCACGCCGGCCTCCCCGCCGACGACGATGGTCACGCGCTCGCCGGCCAGGACGCGGGCCAGCGCGTCCGACAATGCCGCAGATTCCGTCCGCCGCCCCACGAGGATCGGGCTGACAAGGCTCGCCGCCACGAGATCGCATCATTCCAGACCCAACCACGAAGAAAAGCCCGGCGCGAGAACTCGCGCCGGGCTCATGTCAGCTTGGGTTGGGCGGCGGGACGCTCAGGTCCCGGGCGTCCTCTAGAACCAGCGGAACCAGCGGTCGGTCTGCAGCATGGTGGTGCCTTTCTCCTCTGTGCCGGCGGTGTGTCACCGGCGTTTTTCTGATGTCACGAATACTGCGTCTAAGCCGCCCGCGGCACATCGGGCGCGAGTCTGATCTTGCCCGCGCTCGAGGCTTAGATCCGGCCGGTGGGTGCCTTAGGTCGCGCCTCCCCGATCGGTCAGGTACCGCAGACGCGGGTTTGCGGGGCGCGTCGCCCTGGGTATGCCGTACTCACCGAACCTGGCTTGGAGGGAGGATCGATGTCCGGCAAGACGATCGCGTCGGGGGCGAGGCGACGCGCGCTGGGGGCGACATGCAGTGCACTGGCCGCGATTGCAGTGCTCCTGGCCGTCGCGACCGCGTCCGCCGCGGCCGCCGCGCCGCGGGCCACCCAGCCCTCGGGCGACGCCCCGGGCGGCCCGGGCGCCCAGTCCTTCCTGGACGTCGCGCGCAAGGACTGCTTCGGCACCGCGCGCAACACCACCTCCAAGGTGTGGTTCACCGTCGCGGGAGGCGTGCTGTCTGACGTCTTCAGCCCCAACATCGAGGCGACCAACGTCAACACGGTCCAGTACATCGTCACCGACGGCCACAGCTTCGCCGACCTGCAGCAGCGCGACATGACCTACTCGCTGGCCTCGCCCGACCGCAGCGGCATGGTCTGCCAGGTCACCAGCACCGACAAGGCGCACGGGTTCCGGCTCGTCAGCGACTACATCACCGACCCGGCGCGGGCGAGTGTGCTCGTGCACACGACGCTTGAGCCCGTCGGCGGCGACGCCAATGCCGTCTCCAAGCTCAAGGTGTACGTGCGCTACGACGCCACCATCGACAACAGCGGGGGCGGTGGCACCACCAACGGCGGCGCCAACGATGCCACCGTGGACCCCTCCAGCACCGCGCTGGTCTCCTCGGACACCACCGCTCCGACGGGGCCGTTTGCCGCCCAGGTCGTCGGGGCGCTGGCCGCCGACCGTCCCTTCCTGGCGGAGTCGAGCGGCTTCGTGGGTACCCCCAGCGACGGCTTGAACCAGCTCGACGCCCATCACCAGCTCGTCAACGACTACCGCTCGGCCGCCAACGGCAACGTCGTGCAGACCGCTCTGCTCGACACCTCGCCCGGCCGGCCGTTCACGCTCTCGCTGGGCTTTGCCCCGACCGCGAGCGCCGCGGTGACCACCGCCCAGCAGAGCGCGGCGCAGCCGTTCGCGCACGCGCTGTCGCAGTACGAGGCCGGCTGGCACGACTACGACGCCGCCCTGCGCAAGCCGCCCGCCGGCCTGTCGGGCTTCAGCGGCGCGCAGAACAGCGCGATGCAGGGCACCTACTGGCTGTCGGCCAACGTGATCAAAGCCGCCGAGGACAAGACGAACATCGGCGCCTTCGTGGCGTCGCCCACCGATCCGTGGGGCCAGACCGTGCCGGCATCGAGCACCCACGCCGGGTGGACCTATCGCGAGGTGTTCGCCCGTGACAGCTACGAGACGTTCACCGGCCTGCTGGCCGACAGCGACGCCGCCTCCGCGCGCGAGATGGTCCTGTACATGTTCGACAAGACCCAGCAGCCCGACGGCAGCTTCCCACGCGATTCCGAGCTCGACGGGTCCGTTGCGCCCGACACCTTCGGCTTGTCAGAGATCGACGAGGTCGCCTACCCGCTGCTGATGGCGTGGGAGGCCGGCCTGTCGGGCAACGCGTCCTTCTATGAGCAGCACGTTCGCCCGGCCGCCGACTACATCGTCGACCACGGCCCCAGCACCGGGGCCGAGCGCTGGGAGGAGCACCCCGGCTACTCGCCGGCCACCATCGCCTCGGAGATCGCCGGCCTGGTGGCCGCGGGCCAGCTGGCCCAGGCCGCCGGCGACACCGCGCGGGCGCACCTGTACCTGGCCACCGCCGACGACTACCAGCGCAACGTCAAGGCGTGGACGGTGACCACCAGCGGCCCCGACGGCCCGCGCTACTTCATCCGGGAGTCGGTCTCGGGCAACCCCAACACCAACCAGACCTACAACCTGGGCAACGGCAGCCTGAACAACATCGACCAGCGCTCGATCATCGACGCCGGCTTCCTCGAGCTGACGCGGATGGGCGAGCTGTCGGCGACCGATCCCGACGTCAAGGCCTCGCTGAAGGTCGTCGACTCGGTGCTCGAGAGCAAGACCACGTCCGGCCCGGGCTGGCACCGCTACGGGATCAAGGCCAACGGGAGCACAGACGGCTACGGCGACTGCTACACGCCCGATCCCACCAGCTGCTCGCCGACCGGCGAGGGCTGGTTCCCGCATGCCGTGGGCTCCGGCCATCTGTGGCCGCTGCTCGACGGTGAGCGCGCCGAGCAGGACCTCCAGTCCGGTGCGACGTCGGCGGCGTCGGGCCTGACCGGGACGTTCCAGCGCATGACCTGGGGCCTGGGCTACGTGCCCGAGCAGGTCTGGGAGGACCCCAGCACGCCGGCCTCCCCGTTCGGCACCGACCCCACCACGGCCTCGATCGGCTTCACCAACGGCAAGGCGGCCGGGTCCGCAGCGCCGCTGATCTGGGGCCAGGCCGCATACCTGCGCCTCGTCCTCGACATCCACGACGGCAAGCTGTCTGACCAGCCGTCGGTCACCCGGGCGCGCTACCTGAGCCAGGGGCCGCCGTCGGACGTTCCGGTGACGATCACCTCGCCGTCGGGCGGGGCGATGACCACCGGCGCCACCACCACGGTCACCGGGACCACCACCCCCGGAGCCACCGTCGAGGTGTCCTCAGGCCAGCCGGGCGCGCCGGCCAACACCACCACGGTGGTGGCCACGATGGCCGATGGCCAGGGCGCTTTTAGCGCCACCGTGCCGACGCCCGCGGGCAGCGACGTCATCACCGCGGCGACGTCCACCGGCGACCACGCCACCGGCTGGGCTCAGGAGACCGTCACCGGCGGCGCGTGACAGCGCGCCGTCGCCAGCGATTCAGGCGTTCGCGAAGCTGACCGAGAGGCCCGGTCCGCTGGCGAGCGTCTGGTAGACGACGCAGTAGCGCTCGGTGAGCTTCTGCAGCAGCGCGAGCTGCTCGGGGTCCAGGTCGCCGTCGAGCTCGAACCAGAGGCGGATGGCGCTGAAGCCGACGGGTGCCTCCCGGTCGACGCCCAGGGTGCCGCGGAAGTCCAGATCGCCCTCGGCGCGCACGCGCCCGGTGCTCACCGGCAGCTCCAGCGAGGTGGCCACCGCGCGCAGGGTGACCCCCGCGCACGCCACCAGGGCCTCGAGCAGCATGTCGCCCGAGCACAGCAGCGTCCCATCGCCGCCGGTGGCGGGATGCAAGCCCGCCTCGGCCAGCGCTCGCCCGGTCTGCACCGAGCATGAGACGCCGTCGCCCAGCTCGCCCTCCGCGCGCAGCGTGACCTGCGCTGCATCCGGCTCAGAGAGATAGCGCTCCTTGAGCGGTCCCTGCACGGCCACTAGCCCGTCGCGATCCATGGCCGTGATGTTAGGGACGCCGGCGCGCGGGCCGCGCTAGGCACGCGGGCGCCGCGCGGGGTTGCGCGCCGGGGCCGGGCGTGACAAGGTGCCGCGCCGTATGGCCAGCTTTGAGCCCGTCCCCTTCGCAGCACGCTCCGAGGGCCAGAAGGTCATCATCGGCGCGGTCATCCCGGCGCTCGTGGGGGCGCTGGCCGGCTTCCTGGTCGGCGCGTCGGCGGCCGGCTACTGGGTCGTGGCGATCCTCGCCGCCGTGGGGGCCTTCCTCGGCGGCCTCGAGCACACCGGTGGCTGGGATGCCGCCGACCGCGGCTTCTTCGGCGGGGTCATCTACGGCACCACGCTGCTGCTGGTCCACGAGCTCATCCACAACCACGCCAAGGTCTCGCTGGGCAGCTTCCCGCCGTTCCTCGTGGTCATCACCGCGCTGGCGGGCACGCTGTTGTCCGCCGCCGGCGGGCGCGTCGGGCGCGCCCGGCGCACTCCGCGCGCCGAGCCGCCCCCGTCCGGCTCGCGTCAAGCGACTTAACCCCGCGCCGGCGGCCTGGGCGCATGGCAGCCGTCGACCTCACGTAAGAAACCGCGGCGGGGCGCAGCTAAGCAGACAGGACGCTCCCCGGCGCACGCCGGCGAGATGTACGGCAACGAACAAACGGTGACCCGCGACCCACCGACGATGCCGTAGCTGCGATACGGCTATGCCCTCTCCCATGCCGCCCAAGCGATCTCCCGCCGAAGAGCTCGACGTCCTCGTCATCGGGGGAAGCCTCGTCGGCCTGTCGACGGCGATGTTCCTCGGGATCCACGGGATCCGCGCGCTGGCCGTCGAGCGCCACGCCAGCACCGCGATCCACCCGCGGGCCGGACACTTCCAGCTGCGCACGGTGGAGATCCTGCGCTCTGCCGGATTGGAGGAGCGGGTGCGCCGGCGCTCTGAGGAGCAGTACGTGCCCAACGGCGGGATCAACAATGTCGAGTCGCTCGCCGGCCGCGAGATCGCCAGCTTC
>DASXCN010000701.1:0-5917 GCA_036491155.1 Solirubrobacteraceae bacterium
ACCAAGCCCTGCTGACCACGCGCCTCCCGCCCGAGCAGATGGCCGCCCAGTCGTTTGACCAGGTGCTGGGCAAGAAGCCGGTCGTGCTGCTGTTCTCCACCCCGCAGCTGTGCATCTCGCGGGTGTGCGGGCCGGTGACCGACGTGGCCGTCCAGCTGCAGAAGAAGTTCGGCAGCCAGGTGGACTTCATCCACCAGGAGGTCTACGTCGACAACCAGCCCTCCAAGGGCCTGCGCCCCCAGCTCAAGGCGTTTCACCTGCGCACCGAGCCGTGGCTGTTCGCGATCGACCGCCAGGGCAAGATCGTGGCGCGGCTGGAGGGTGCGTTCGGGACCACGGAGCTGACCCAGGCCATCCAGGCCGCGCTGCGATGAGCCGGGCGCGTCCCGCGGGGGCGCTCGCCGGCATGGCGGTCGCGGTGGCCGCGCTGGCGGCGGGGCTGGCCGGGTGCGGGGGGTCAAGCTCAGGCTCGGCCATCACCGCGCCCGCGGTCGCGCCCGCCCAGACCACCCATCTCAACGCCTTCCAGCCCGCCGGATCGGTCACGCCGGGCAAGCCGGTGACGATGTCCTTCAACATCAAGCTGCCCAACGGCAAGACGCTCACCCAGTACAAGACCGGCTCGGGTCCCCACACCGGCGTGCACCTGATCATCGTGCGCGACGACCTGGCCTACATCATCCACCAGCACCCACCCATTCCCCCCAGCGGGGTCCTGCACCAGTCGGTCACCTTCCCGGCCCCGGGCCCCTACCACGTGCTGGTGGACGTCTACCCCGACGTGCCGGGGATGCTCCCCAACTTCCAGCTGTCGCGCAGCATCACCGTGACCGGCGCTTACCACCCCAGGAAACTGCCACCGTTCGCCGCCCATGAGGTCGTCGACGGCGTCCACTTCGACATGCAGCCCTTCTCCCCGCTGCACGCCATCCAGGCGACCTTCCTGCACATCAACGTCACCGACGCCCACGGCCGGCCCATCCATTTCGTGCCGTGGTTCGGCGCGCTGGCCCACGCGATCTTCTTCGAGAACGGGACGCTCAACTACTTCCACACGCACGTGTGCGCCCCCGACGCCCCTAACTGCGGCGCCCTGGCCGGAGCCCCCAAGATCTCCGGCAGCTCAGCGTCCCCTGGCAAGCTCACGGTCGGCGTGCTCCTCCCGGTCCCCGGGACCTGGCGGCTGTTCGTCCAGCTCAAGCTCCACGGACGGGTGGTCACGGCCCCGTTCACCCTCGATGTCCATTGAGAAATCCATCGGGGTTCTTAAGTCTGGGCTAAAGCAGCCCTCGATATGCTGATCCCGTCCCCCGGCGCCGTGGTACGGCGGCGCCCGAAACAGAGTGAAGAATGGCCTCACGTAAAGAGCAAAAGGAAGCCGCCCGGCAGCGGCGGCTAGCCGAGGAGCAGGCCCGCGCCGAGCGCGCGCGCCGCGACCGGCGCCTGCGTTTGCTGGGCGGCACGGTGGTCGGCGCCATCGCGGTCGTCGTCGTCGCCATCGCGATCTCCTCCGGCGGGAGCAGCGCGTCGACAGTCAAGCCCAACAGTCCGGCGGCCAAGAAGGCCCAGTCCACGGTCAACACCCTGCTGGCCGGCATCCCGCAGACCGGCAACACCCTGGGTTCGCCCAGCGCCAAGGTGACCCTCACCGAGTACGGCGACCTCGTGTGCCCGGTCTGCAAGTCCTTCGCGCTGGGGGCAGAGAACCAACTCATCGCCAACGAGGTCCGCTCGGGCAAGGTGAAGATCGTCTACAAGGCCCTGGAGACCGCGTCGCAGGCGGCTAACAACGCCATGTTCGTGCCCAGCCAGACGGCCGCGCTGGCCGCCGGCCAGCAGAAGAAGGGCTGGAACTACATCGAGCTCTTCTACCACGAGCAGGGCGACGAGACCAACAGCTACGTCACCGACAACTATCTCGGCGGCCTGGCCAAGCAGGTCCCGGGACTCAACTTCAACCAGTGGGCCTCCGACCGGCAGGCTTCGGCGCTGAGTACTCAGGTCAACGCCGACCAGAACGCCGCCGCTGCGTCCGGCTACAACAGCACCCCGACGCTCGTCGTGACCGGGCCCAAGAACCAGGCCACGCCGATCGTCGGCGATACCACCTACGCCGATCTGCAGTCCAAGATCCAATCGGTGTCATGAGGCTCCCGCTCCGCAGGCTGATGCTGGTGTTGGCGGTCATCGGCCTCGGAGTGGCGACGTACCTGACGATCATCCACTACGCCGGCATCAAGCCCGCGTGCACGGCGGGGACGTCGTGCATCAAGGTCCAGAGCTCGGTGTGGTCAGAGCTCGACGGCGTCCCGGTGGCGCTGCTGGGGCTGATCGGCTACATCGGCATCACGGCCAGCCTGCTCGCGCCCGACCGCGAGGAGACGCGACTGGCCACCCTGGGCCTGACCCTGGTCGGGTTTGCCTTCAGCGGCTACCTGACCTACCGCGAGCTGTTCTCCATCCACGCGATCTGCGAGTGGTGCGCGTCGAGCGCGGTCATCCTGACACTGCTGTTCATCAGCGCCGCCTACCGGTACGTGACCGTCTCTGATCACCCGGTGCTCGCGACCCCGCCGCCGCTCCCGCCCAAGGGCAACGGCAAGGGCGGCCGCCCGGCCACGTCGGGGCGCGCGGCGGACCGCACCAAAGCGCGCACCTGACGCGCCTTCACATCCTGGTCACAGGAACTTCGCAGGCTCATCACGAGCCCCGCGGCCCCGCGCGCGAACGTATGTGAGCGATGAGCGTCGCGGTCACCGGCCAGCCATCCCTGACCCGCAGACCGCTCGCCGCCGGCCGGCCTCTGCGCATCGCCGACGTGACGATGTTCTACGGCGAGCGCAGCGGAGGGATCCGCACCTACCTCGAGGCCAAGGCCGCCTATGCCGCGCGCACCGGGCGCTTCGAGCATCACCTGGTCATCCCGGGCAAGATGACCGCGTCGGACGGCACGGGGCGCCATGAGCATCGCTCCCTGCGCGTGGCGGCGTCCAACGGCTACCGCGTCCCGCTCGGCGGCGCCGAGCTGCAGTCCACGCTGCACGAGCTCGCGCCCGACGTCGTCCTGCTCCACGACCCGTTCTGGACCCCGCGCGGGGCCAGCCGCGCGGCTCACGAGTGCGGCGCCGCCGTCATCGCCGTGCACCACTCGTCGGCGTCGCTGCACGCCGCCGGCCTGCCCGGTCCCGACGCCGTGTACGCCCGCGCGCTGCGTCGCTGGTATCGCCGCGCCTACCTGGACGTGGACGCGATCATGTCGGTGGTCGACACCGAGATCGACGTCCGGCGACCCGCCACGCTGCGCCTGCGCCTCGGCATCGAGCCGACCTTCCATCCCCGCCCCGAGGTCCCGCGTTCTGACCACGTCCTGTACGTGGGGCGCCTCTCGCGCGAGAAGGGCCTGCGCCAGCTGCTCGAGGCCGCCGCCGCGTCCGCCGAGCCCTGGCCGCTGGTCCTGCTGGGCACCGGTCCGATGGGCGACGCCCTGCGTGAGCGCGCCCGGCAGCTCGGCCTCGGGACACGGGTGACCTTCGACCCCTACGTCCGCGATCGCGAGCAACTGGCCCAGCGGTTCGCCGCCGCGCGCGTCGCCGTCCTTCCCGGCGCCCATGAGACGTTCGGCCTCGCGGCGCTGGAGGCCGCCGCCTGCGCCACCCCGGTCGTCACCGCCGAGCCGACGCCGTCGGCGTCGCTGCTCAGCGGCCGCGTCGACACCTTCCGCCCGGGAGACAGCACCGACCTGTTGCGGGCCATCGAGCGAGCGCGCCGGCGTGTCCCCGACGTTCCCGGCGCGGCCCGGCTGGCGGCCGCCACACCTGGGAGAACATCTTCGCCCAGGAGCTGTCCGACCTCGAGTGGCTGCTCGGGCGTCGCGCCGCGATATCGTGGCGCGATATCGGGTCGCGGTGACGGACGATGCCGCCCTCGGGCGCCCTGGCGGTCGCCATCCACGACGTCGAGCCCCGGTCGTTCGCGCGCATTCAGGAGATCCGGGCCTGGCTGGCGGACCGCGGGATCGGACCGGTGACGCTCCTAGTGATCCCCGCCTCCGAGTTGCATCCCATCGGTCCCCGCGCCCCTGGGCTGGTCGACTGGCTACAGCACCGCACCGCCAGTGGCGACGCGATCGCTCAGCATGGGCTGCTGCACCGGGCCACCTTTCGCGCGCCGTGGCCGCGCAGCGTGCTCGCCGGCTTTCAAGGTGGCCGCGCCGCCGAATTCCCGGGTCTTGACGCCGACGCCACCCGTCAGCGGGTCGAGATGGGGCTGCGGCTGCTCCGGGAGGCCGAGCTCGAGCCCGCCGGGTTCGTCGCCCCCGGCTACGCCTACACGCGGGCGCTGCGAGCGGTGCTGTCAGGCCCGTCGTATGCGTGGTTCGCGGACCTGGGTGGCGTCGACACGCGCTGCCGCGGCCGGATCCGGGCGCGGGCGCTGTGCCTGGGCAACTCCACCCCGTTCAAGCGCGCGGTGTCGCCGACGGTGATCCGCGCGGGAGCCCATGGGCGCGGGGAGCTGATGCGCCTCGACGTCCATCCCGCGGACTTCGACCAGCGGGGCCACGTGGCCGCGATCGAGCGCGTGCTGGAGTGCG
Organism: Solirubrobacteraceae bacterium; assembly: GCA_036491155.1. Classification (GTDB taxonomy): domain Bacteria; phylum Actinomycetota; class Thermoleophilia; order Solirubrobacterales; family Solirubrobacteraceae; genus Palsa-465. The sequence goes on from DASXCN010000701.1 coordinate 4,592, forward strand.
CCGAGGGGCGCCGGGCGATCACCTACGACGAGCTGGGCGCGTAGTGGCAAGGGCGTGGCCCCGGTGAGCGTGTCCGAGGCGGCGGGACGCGCGCGGGACGGCGCGCCGGTCCGCCGCGAGGCCGAGCGCGTGCTGCGCGCCAACTGGCGCGAGGGCCACCGGTCGGGCGACGGGGTGCCCTACGCGTTCACCTGCCCCGCCACCCCGCGCTACCGCCACCAGTGGTACTGGGACTCCTGCTTTCACGCCATCGCGTGGCGCCACTTCGACCCCGGGCGCGCGCGGGCGGAGCTGCACACGCTGGTCCGCGCCGGCCGCCTGGACGGGTTCATCCCCCACACCGCGTTCTGGGACCGGCCCGCCTACTGGCGCCGCGCGCCGTTCTACGGCACCCACACCGTGTTCGGGGCGTCGGCCACCGCCACCATCCAGACCCCGTTGCTGGCGCTGGCCTGGGAGCTCGTCGCGCAGGCCTCCGCGGACGAGCCCGCCTTCGTCTCCGACGGCCTGCCCCAGCTGCGGCTGCACTACGACTGGCTGGCCCGCGAGCGCGACGTCGACGGCGACGGCCTGCTCACGACCATCTGTCCCGACGAGTCCGGCCTGGACGACTCGCCCAAGTACGACGAGGTCTTCGGGCGCATGCGCCATGACAGCATCGGCTACTGGTGGCTGGTCGAGCGCTATCGGCGCATGGGCTACGACGCCCACGCCATCGCCGCACGCTATGACCAGCATGTCGAGGACGTCCTGGTCAACGTCTTCTATGCCCTGTCGCTCCGGGCCCTGGCCCGGCTTGACCCGGAGCGAGGCCACGAGTGGGCGGCGCGCGCGGCCCAGACCGAGGCGGCGCTGCTCGAGCGCTGCTACGACGAGCGCAGCGGGCTGTTCTTCGACCTGGCCGGGTGCGGCGAGCGCCAGGTGCGCGTCAGCACGTGGTCGTCGCTGGCCCCGTTGGCCCTGCCGGGGTTGCCACAGGACATCCGCCGTCGCCTGGTGGAGGAGCAGCTCCTTGACCCGCAGCGCTATCGCGCGGGCACCGGGATCCCGTCGGTGTCGCGGGCAGAGCCCACCTTCAACCCGCGCTTTGCGCTGTGGCGCTGCTGGCGCGGGCCGGCGTGGATGAACACGACGTGGCTGCTGGTGCCGCCGATGATCGAGCTGGGCTATGCGCAGGAGGCCGAGCGGATCGTGCGCTCGCTGGAGGCGGCGGTCATCCGCGACGGCTTTCGCGAGTACTACAACCCGCTCACCGGGCGCGGACTGGCGGCACGCGGATTCGGGTTTGCCACGTTGCTCGTCGATCTTCTCGCAGAATGCGGGTTC
>DASXCN010000702.1:0-3318 GCA_036491155.1 Solirubrobacteraceae bacterium
GCCACGCCGGCGCGCTCGAGCGGGTGCTCCCGGTAGGGGCCCGGCACCTCTCCGCACAGCCGCGGCGTCGGCATGACCTTGCCCGGGTTGGCCAGCCCGTGCGGGTCAAAGGCGCAGCGCAGCCGCTGGAACGCGTCGAGATCGGGTTCGGAGAACATCGACGGCATGTAGGCCTTCTTGTCGACCCCGACTCCGTGTTCGCCGGTGATGGACCCGCCCGCATCGACGCAGGCCTTGATGATGAGGCCGGCCAGCTCCTCGGCGCGGGCCGCCTCGCCCTCCACCCCCGAGTCGTAGCAGACGAGGGGGTGCAGGTTGCCGTCGCCGGCGTGAAAGACGTTGGCCACGCGCAGGTCGTAGTCCCGGGCCAGCCCGTCGATCTGGCGCAGGACCTCCGAGAGGCGGGTGCGCGGGATGACTCCGTCCTGGACGTAGTAGGCGGGGGCGATGCGGCCCATCGACGCGAACGCCGCCTTGCGGGTGCGCCAGATGAGGTCGCGTTCGGCCTCTGACTGGGCGATGCGGACGTCCAGCGCCCCGGCCTGCGCGCACAGCTCCGTCAGCCGCTCCAGGCCGACCAGGCACTCCTCACGGGGGCCGTCGAGCTCGATGACGAGCGCCGCCCCGGCGTCGAGGCGATAGCCGGCGCCGGTGGACTGCTCGGCGGCCTCGATGGAGAGCCGGTCCATCATCTCGATGGCTCCGGGGACGATCCCCGCGTCGACGATGGCGGTGACCGCGTCTCCGGCGGCGCTGGTGTCGTCGAAGAAGGCCAGCATCGTGGCCACGCTCTCCGGGGCGGGGACGACCCGGAGGGTGATCTTGGTGGCGACGCCCAATGTGCCCTCGGAGCCCACGAAGGCGCCGAGCAGGTCATAGCCCGGTGCGTCGCGATCGAGGGTCACCATCGTCCCATCAGACAGCACCACCTCCAGCCCGATGACGTAGTTGGTGGTAAAGCCGTACTTGAAGCAGTGGGCCCCGCCCGAGTTCTCGGCCACGTTGCCGCCGATCGAGCACACGATCTGGCTGGACGGGTCCGGCGGGTAGAAGTGGCTGGGAGAGACGGCGCGGGTGACGCTGACGTTCGTCACGCCCGGCTCCACCACCACACGCCCGTTGTCCAGATCGATGGAGACGATCCGCCGCAGGCGGCTGAGCACGATGAGCACGCCCTCGGCCACCGGCAGCGCACCACCCGACAGGCCGGTGCCCGACCCGCGCGCGACCCACGGGATCCGCGCCTCGTAACAGGCCTGTACGACCTCGCGCACCTGCTCAGCGGTGCCGGGCAGGACGGCCGCGACCGGGACCTCGCGGTAGTGCAGGAGGCCGTCGGAACGGTAGGTCGCGAGCTCATGCTGGTGAGTCAGCACGTACTCGCGACCGCATATCTCCTGCAGACGGGAGATGACTGCGGGCGAGCCGGACGGCATCGCCTTCAGTATCCCCGTTCCGAGGCGTCTAATGCACGGAGATCTTGAAGCTCCGGCTGAACACCGTGTGCCCGAGATCGCTCATCGGCAGGAAGGGATCGCTGGACGGGTAGGTGTAGGCCAGGCGCACCGTGCCGCTCTTGGGGAACTTCAGCTTGGTGTCGAAGTAGGCCCCGGCGCTGTTGACGCTGAGCGTCTTGATGGTGGTGCCGTTGAGCTGGATGGAGACCGTCGGCGTCCCCTTGCCGTCCTTCTGCATGAACGCTCCCGGACGGGCGGCGCCCCAGATCTCCGCGTTGGTGGCGTGCGAGACCGACGTCTTTGGCATGTACACCGGGAGCCGGAACGCGTCATAGCCGGGCTTGTGCGAGCCGTCGGGGAACTCCAGGCCGCTGGCGAAGCCCTGGTAGGGGCCGGCCGTGGGCGGCGGGTCGGCCAGCAGGTACTGCATGTAGGTGGCGACCCGGCTCTGCTTCCAGGACAGGTACTCGGCCCAGTTTATGTAGAAGGCCGCGGTCGCCGGCGACACGTAGGACGGCTTGTGAGTGGTCTGCGGCGGGTTGGTGATGTAGCCGTACTCGGTGTTGTAGATCGGGAAGTGCTTGTGCGACCCGTAGATGCCGTTGACATGGTCGATCGTGGCCTCGACCTGCGGGAAGTCCTGGAAGAGGCCGTAGTCGACCTTGTTGCCGGCCTTGCTCACCGGCGACTGGCTCTGCCCGTAGGGGTGGAGCGACAGGCCGCTCACGTTGAACAGGCCCGGGTTCTGGGTGCGGAACTTCCGGCTGGCCCCGGAGGTGGTGGGGCAGCCGACGGCCTTGGCCGCGGTCCCGCGCAGCTGATCGAACTTGTTGTCCACGCAGTAGAGCTGGCGGATGAACAGCAGCGGGCGCGTCTGGCCGAAGTTGCCGGGCACACCGCCGGACTTCCTGGGGTTGGGGCCCGGCTCGAACCCCGAGTCGGCGAACTCGCCGATGACGATGGTGTTGCGGGCATGGCCGGTGGCCTTCAGCGCGTTGTAGCCCTGATTGACGATGTTGCGGTAGTACATCGGCGCCGTCAGGACCGTGGAGTCGTTGGTCGCCTGCGGCCCAAGGTCCTGGCCGAAGTTGGGCTCGTTGAACAGCGCCCAGAAGTGGACGGCCGGCAGCGCAGAGGTCGCGTCCTTGGGCGTGAAGTGCCCGCTGTAGCGGGTGCCCATGGCCTTCACCCACTGGCCGTAGGCGGCCACGTTGGGCTTCCAGGCAAGGAACAGCCGGTTGACGCCCGCCGACGCCGGAGCCTTGGACTGCGCCCACGCCGGCGCCCCGCCCGACAGCGTGAAGTCCACGGTGATCCCGGCCTGGGCAGCGGCACGGTCGATCGCGTCAAAGACTCCCCAGTTGGCGGCAGGGTACCCATTGGGGTCGGTGGCGTTGAATGACGGCTTCTTCGTGGAGCTCGCCTTCGGCGCGATCTGGAACCACGGGACCACGACGCGCACCGTGTTGGCACCCAATTGCCTGAACTCCTGCATCGCCGCCGTGGGATTGCTCAGATCACTCCCGTCCTGGATCATCACCAGCTGGTTATGGCTGGCGGCGGCGGTCGCCGGCAGCGACGCCGCGGCGCCGAGGGCGACCGCGGCGCCGAGACCGATCCGGCTCCAGCAGCGGACGAGAGCTTTGGGGGCGTGGAGAGTGGGGCGCATGGTGTCGATAACAGCTCCGTGCGGACAGAGTTTCGGCCGCACACAAGCGGCGTCCGCGGTCGAGGGTCAGAGAATCCGGGCGCTGCGCCCGATCCGACTCGGCGTACGCTCTGCGATGGCGAGCGTCCCCCAGGCTACCGCGCCGAGCCTAGCGAAGCGTCACGTCGGCGCCGCGGTGCGCGGTCGCCGCCC
>DASXCN010000703.1:0-4393 GCA_036491155.1 Solirubrobacteraceae bacterium
CTCGATCCGCCTGCTCGAGACCGGGCGGGCCGACTTCGCCATCCTCGACATCCACGACCTGGCCATCGCTCGTGAGCGCGGCGAGGACATCGTCGGCATCCTGCCCATCGTGGAGCGCCCGCTGGCGTCGGTGATCGCCCAACCGGCGGTGACCTCGCCCCGGGCGCTGATCGGCAAGACCGTGGGCGTGAGCGGGGCGCCCTCCGACACCGCGGTGCTCGACTCAATCGTCGCCGGGGCCGGCGGCCGGCCCCAGCAGCTCAAGACGATCACCATCGGCTTCAACGCGGTCAGCGACCTGCTCGCCGGCAAGGTGGCCGGGGCGACGGCGTTCTGGAACGACGAGGGCGTCACCCTCAACCGCCAGCGGCCCGGGTTCCACGTCTTCCGCGTCGAGAACTACGGCGCCCCCTCCTACCCCGAGCTCGTCGTCTGCGCGACCGCCAAGAGCCTGAAGGCGGACCCGGGGCTGGCGCGCGGTGTCGTCAAGGCGCTGGTGCGCGGCTATGACCTGGCCCTGGCGCAGCCGGCCGCCGGCCAGCGGGCGCTCGAGTCCCAGGTCCCCGGCCTCGACCACGCGCTCGACACCGCCGAGCTGGCGGGACTGGGCGCGGCCTTCCGCGGGCCACAGGGCGCCTTCGGGGTGCTGGACACCTCGCTGCTGCGCCGCTGGGCGGCGTGGGAGGCTCGGTTCGGGATCGTCAAGTCCCCGCCCGACGTGGCGACGACCTTCGATACCGCGTTCGCGCCTTAGTGGCCCCAACCGAAACGTCGCGCCGGAATCACTACTGCGCGCGAAGCTTCTTGAACTCCTGGCGCACCGATTCGGTGCGACCCCACATCTGGACCACCTCGGCGCGGCCCGTGCGGACCTCGCGCAGGGCGATCTCCCCGTCGATGCCGCCCTCGTCGAGCAGCTTGAGCGCCAGATGCACGGCGGGGACCGATGCGGCGTGGCCGAAGCGGTGAGCTACGACCAGGCGCCAGTGCCAGTCGGAGTGCGAGTAGGGCTGCGCGTTGCAGCTGACGACCACGATCGCGGCGTCGACGTAGCGGGTCTCGTCGAAGATCCGCAGATCGAGCTCCAGATCGGTCCAGTCATCGGGCAGCGGCGCGATGATCTGGTTGAACGTCTCGGCAAGCGACATCTGTGGCGCCAAGCGTACTGCGGTCAACCGATGATCTGCTGGTAGAGCGCGAACAGGTTCAGCGCAGAGATCAGCCCCGCCACCGCGATGGCGGCGGCGGTCATGGCCCGCCCGTTGACGTGGACGCCCATCACGTCCCGGCGACTGGTCAGCACCACCAGCGGGACGAGCGCGAACGGGATCCCGAAGGAGAGCACGACCTGGCTGAGCACGAGCGCGTCGGTGGCGTTGACCCCCGTCGCCAGCACGACCAACGCCGGGAGCATCGTCACCAGGCGCCGCACCCACATCCGGATGCGCACACCGATGAAGCCCGCCATCACCACCTGACCGGCGTAGGTGCCGACGCTCGACGACGAGGCCCCCGAGGCGAGCAGGGCCACCGCGAAGGCCAGTGCGGCGCCGCCGCCCACCAGGTCGCCGATCTCCGTGTGGGCCGTCTGCAACGAGGAGATCCCCGACAACTGCGGCGTGTGAAACAGCTTGGCGAACACGGCCAGCATCGCCAGGTTGATGAGGCCGGCGACGCCGAGGGCGATGATCACGTCGACGCGCTCGAAGCGCAGCACCTGGCGGCGCTCGGCGTCGTCGCGCACCGCGACGCGGCCGTTGGTCAGCGCCGAGTGCAGGTAGATGACGTGCGGCATCACGGTGGCGCCGATGATCCCGACGGCGAGATACACCGCGTCACTGTTGGTCAGCCGGGGCACGAATCCGTTCAGCGCCAGGTGGGCTGACGGCCCGATGTGGAGCAGTTCGTAGAGAAAGCCGGCGAAGACGATGCCCAACAGGGCGGCGATGGCCAGCTCGAAGCGCCGGAAGCCGTGGCGCTGGAGGCCCAGGATGGCGAAGGCGATCACGCCCGTGATCAGCCCGGCCACGAGCAGAGGCACGCCGAAGAGGAGGTTGAGCGCGACGGCGGCGCCCAGGAACTCAGCCACGTCGGTGGCCATGGCCATGATCTCCGCCTGGACCCACAGGCCCCACGTCGTCCACCGCGGGAAGTGCTCGCGGCACAGTTCGGGCAGGTTGTGGTCAGTGGCGATGCCGAGCTTGGCCGACAGGTACTGGACGATCATGGCCATGAGGTTGGCCGCCAGCACCACCCACAGCAGCGCGTAGCCGAACTTGGCCCCGCCCTGGAGGTTGGTGGCGAAGTTGCCCGGGTCGACGTAGGCGACCGCGGCCACGAAGGCCGGCCCCAGCATCGACAAGCCGACGCGGATCCGGCCGCGGTCGCGCTGGCGCTGCCACGGCGAGCGCGCGTCGGCGACGACCGCGGACGCTCCGTCGGCGGTGACCGCCTCGAGCGCCGCCTCGCGGGTCAGCGGCGTCATGCGCTCACCCGCACGCGCATCGCCCGTGCCAGGTCGCCCCCCAGCGGGTGGACCTCGGCGCCGAAGCGCACGAACACGGGGCCTCCGAAGGGCTGGCGCTCCACCACCTCGAGCTCCTCGCCGGGGGCGATGCCGCGCTCGGCCAGGTAGCGGAGCATGTCGGGGTCGGAGTCCGAGATCCGCGCGAACGTCCCGCACGCGCCCGGCTCCAGCGTCTGCAGGCTCTCAGTGCTGATCTCCTCGATGGTCAGCTCACGCGAGGGGATCGGATCGCCGTGCGGATCGAGCGTGGGGTCGCCGAGCTTGGCCGCGATCAGCTCCTCCAGTTCGTCGGAGAGGACGTGCTCCAGCACCTCGGCCTCCTCGTGGACGCGGTCCCACGGGACGCCCAGGCTCTCGACGAGGTAGAGCTCGAGCAGCCGGTGATGGCGGATGACCTCGAGCGCGACCCGCCGCCCGGCGTCGGTGAGCCGGACGCCGTGGTAGCGCCGGTGGCTGACCAGCCCCAGCTCGCCCAGACGCTTGACCATGCCCGAGGCCGACGCCGGGGTGACGCCGAGGCGCTCGGCCAGCGCGGTCGTGCTCACGGGCTGGTCGTCGCGCATCTGCAGCGCGTAGATCGCCTTGGCGTAGTCCTCGACGGCGGAGGAGCGAAGGCCGGTGGTCTCAGAAGTCGTGCTCATGCGAAATCGAAATTATGGTACGCCTAAATTATATTTCAGGCAAGGGGCAATGGACGCATGTTCCGCTGCCTATCCTGTGGAGCAGATGCCCTCGCTGACCGTCTCCGATGCCGAGTACCGCGCCGTGACCGAGGCCTGCGGGCTCGTGGATCGCTCCGCACGTGGCAAGCTCGCGCTCACCGGCGCCGACGCCAAGACCTTCCTCCAGGGCCAGGTGTCCAACGACATCGAGGCGCTGAGCCCCGGGAGCGGCTGCTATGCCGCGTTCCTCACCCCCAAGGGCAAGATGCTCGGTGACATCCGCATCCTCGACACCGGCGACGAGATCCTGCTGGACACGGAGCGCGTCGCCCTCCAGGACCTGTTCAACATGGTGCGCCGCTTCAGCGTCGGCTACGCGGTGGAGCTGCACAAGCGCACAGTGCAGCGGGGACTGCTCTCGCTGATCGGACCCGAGGCGGAGGCCGTGGCGGGCGTCGCCGGCCTGGGCCCGGCCGAGGATGTGCACGCTGTCGTCTCGGTCGACGGGATCCCCGCGCGCGCCATTCGCACCGATGTGGGCCTCGATCTGCTCTGTGACGCCGAGAACACGGACGCGCTCACCACTGCCTTGAGCGGGCGCGGCGCCGAGCCCGTGTCCGAGACGGTCGCCGACTGCGTGCGCGTGGAGCACGGTCGACCCCGCTACGGCGTCGACCTCGACGAGACCGTCATCCCCCAGGAGGCCGATCTCAACGACCGTGCGGTGTCCTTCACCAAGGGGTGCTACGTCGGTCAGGAGACGGTGGCCCGCCTGTTCTACCGGGGCAAGCCCAACCGGCAGCTCCGGGGGCTCAAGCTGTCCGCCCCGGCGCAGACCGGTGCCGAGATCTCGCTGGGTGACCGCGTGGTCGGGCGCTTGGGCAGCGTGGCCGAGTCGCCGGCGCTGGGGTCGATCGCGCTGGCGCTGGTGCGCCGCGAGGCGCCCCCGGGCTCAGAGGTGACGGTCGGCGCCGATCAGGTTGACGCCGCCGTCGTGGAGCTCCCCTTCGCCACCTGACCCCGCCGCGGGGTCGCCTGACGGCGGCGGTGCGGCAGCGCAGCGCGCGGTGTGCCACAGCTCACTGAGCGTCCGGCGGTCCGGCGCGGGCCGCAGCACGAGCTGCGGCGTCTCGGGGTGCGAGGCCAGCCAGGTGCCGAGGATGCGCACCTCATCCACCTCGTCGGGCGGGACGTGGGCCCCCAC
>DASXCN010000704.1:0-4175 GCA_036491155.1 Solirubrobacteraceae bacterium
CGGAGACGCCGAGCTGGGTGCCGAGCTCGACCGCCTGGCCGCCGAGACGATCAAGCGCGCGCGCCACCGCGACGCGACGGCCGGCTACGAGACGGCGGTCGCCGACGCGTTGGAGCGCATCGAGGCGGTCACCGAGCTGAAGACGGCATGGCATCCGATCGGGGCGTAGCCCCCTCGGCCGCCTGCCTGTCCGTCGACCGCCGCCCCCGCCCGTTGAGCACTCCCTCCAGCATGAGGACCCGCCGCAGGATCGCCAGGGAGCTGGCGTAGGTCGAGTCCATCCCGTAGTAGCTCAGCCCGCGAGCGCCCAGGGTGCGCGCCTGCGTGTAGGGCGTGTCAGAGGCGTAGTGGATGATCCCCAGGTCGATCGGCAGCTTGGAGAAGTTGACCGCCTCGCCCACCGGGTAACGGTCGGCGTCGGCGATCTCGTACACGGCGTTGCAGAACGGGCCCGCCTCCATCTCGACCACCGTGTAGGCCTCGCGGTAGTAGAAGTCGAGGTAGGAGCGGTTCTGCAGAAACGTGCTCTTGACCGTCACCGCGCGCTGGTTGTCCAGCCCGGTCCCGAAGCGCAGGTCGCCGGCCAGGTCGTCGACCCCGAAGGCGTTGTCCAGCCAGTAGGTCGTGTTGGAGTGCTCGTCGTGGACGACGCTCGAGATCATTACGTCGCCGACGTCGGCGTTGAGCGTCGCTGCCTTGCCCAGCACGTACACACCGCGCAGCGCCGCCCGGTCGACGGCCACCTCGCGCAGGATGTTGTAGGCGGCCAGGCCCAGCGGATAGTCGATGTTGACGATCACCGCTTCGGAGGCCGCCAGGGCGTCGGCGTCCACCTCGCCGATACGCGGGTCAAGGCTGTCGCAGCGCAGCGCCGCCAGGGGCAGGATCTGCGCCGGGACGCGCAGCGCGGTGGTGGAGCGCATGTGAGTGACCCCGGCGGCGCGCTCGGCGTCGCGGCGCTCGGCCTTGCCCGCCCGGCCCTTGGTGGCGAAGTAGATGCGGGCCACGAAGTACAGGAAGTTCTCCCACGACCCCTCGGCTCGCCCCTCGCGGAAGGCGGCCAGCTCGTGGCGCAGGATGTCGTCGGGATCCATCGTCTCCACGAAGGCCACGAGCTCCTGCTCGCGGTCGCGCGCCACCGAGGTCGCGATGTTGACGAGGCTGTGGGTGTTGGAGCTCACGAAGTACAGCGGCCGCTCGGTCGTCACCCCCTCGCGGTTGAGCTCGGCGGTGACCGGCGTCCACCAGCGGCGGGTCATCCGCGCATAACCGGTGTTCGAGCCGCCGAACATCCGCATGCGCAGGGCCATCCGGTCACGGCTGATCAGCCGCAGATGCTCGGCAAAGCGCTCGCCCCACGCCTCGTGCAGCCGCCCCCAGTCCTCGGCGCTGCCACCCAGCAGGCGTGCGCACTCCTCGGGCGCCGGCTCGCGGTCGCCGACGGCCTCCTGCCAGCCGGCGGCCCGTTGGCGCACCCGGATCTTGTTCCACTCGATCTGGAAGGCGACGAGCGTGGGGAGCAGATCGTCGAGGTCCGAGGGGCTGGCCAGCAGCACCGCGAGCGTGCCCGCACCGTCGTCATACCAGCGCCGCCGCCGCGCCGGCGCCTCAGCCTCCTCCCACGAGTCCACCGGGATCCCCGCTTTCACCAGCGCCTCGGCCTCTTGGGCCATGAGCACGAGTTGTGCCCCGATGATCCCGTCGGGAAGACGGCGGATGGCGTAGATGAAGGCGCCGAGGTCCACGTCGTCAGACGCGGCCAGCGGGTGCAGGCTCGAGCCGATGGCGCGGTGCGAGGGTTCCAGCACCCGCAGGTGGGTCTCACCGCTGGAGCGCAGCAGCGTGTTGTAGGTGCGCTGGTAGAGCTCGATCTCGTCGCTGAGCCCGACGGCCCCCTCGGAGCGGTGGTCGATGGTCAGACGGGCAACGGCCACCGCTTACTCCTTGACGTAGGGGATGCCGCTGGCCGCCGGCGGGCGCGACGCGCCGATCAGGCCGGCGACGGCGACGAGGGTGAGCAGGTAGGGCAAGGCCTGGAACAGTGTGGCAAGCGTCCCCGAGAACGTCGGCAGCCGATCGGCCATCGCCTCCGAGAACCCGAACAGCAGCGTGGCCACCAGGGCCAGGCCGGGGCGCCAGCGCCCGAAGATGACGGCCGCCAGGGCGATGAACCCCCGGCCCTCGGTCATGTCCTGGCTGAAGGACCCGACGAAGGCCACCGAGAGATAGGCGCCGCCGAGCGCGGCCAGCATCCCGGAGGCCACCACGGCGAAGTAGCGGATGCGCAGCACGGGCAGGCCGACGGTGTCGGCGGCGCGGGGCTTCTCGCCCACCGCGCGCAGGCGCAGGCCCCAGCGGGTGCGGAAGAGGAACACGGCCAGCGCCGGCACCAGCAGGAGCCCCAGCCACGTCATCAGGTTGGCGTCACCGATGGCCTGGCCGAAGAAGCCGACGTTCTGGATGAACGGCAGCTTGACGTTGGGGACGCTGGAGATGTTGCTGGGCGTGCCATTGGGCCCATAGTGTGCGGTGAAGAAGTAGCCGGTGATGCCGAGGGCCAGGAAGTTGATTCCGGTTCCGCTCACCACCTGGTTGGCCCGCAGGTGAATGGAGAAGACGGCGTGCACGAGGGCCAGCAGGCCCCCCGCGACGGCGGCCACCACCAGTCCCAGCACCCAGGAGCCCAGCACGTCGGCGCCGAAGATCCCGAAGTAGCAACCCATGAGCATCATGCCCTCGAGGCCGATGTTGATGACGCCGCTGCGCTCACAGACGATCCCGCCCAGTGCCGCGAACAGCAGAGGCGTGGCGTAGCGCAGCATCGCCGCCACCAGCGCTGACCACACGAAGACGGTCTTCAGATGCCCGACGCCGGACTTGGACGAGGCGAAGGCGCCGGCGATGGCCAGCGACCCGAGGCCGAGGTCGACCCAGCCCAGCCGGGTCTCATCGGCCTGGAGCGCCAGCGCGCCCGCCAGCATCGCGGCCAGGCCGATGACGATCGACGGGACCGGGGTGCGGACCAGGAATGGTGGCAGCGTGATGAACCATGCGATCAGGGCCAGGGCCACGCCGGCGATCCCGATGTGCTTGGCCGACACCGCGCGCGAGGGTGTCGCTGCGATCGTCCCCGCGCTCATAGGCCACCCTCTCCGGTCACGGGCTCACGTTGCTTGCGTCTGAGCCCGACCGCGATGCCGCGGCCGCCCTTGAGCACCCGCAGTGCGATCACGTCGGTGGAGACCAGTAGCACGACGAGGCCCTGGATCATGAAGGTGAGGTACTGGGCCAGGTTGGGGTCAAAGACCGTCGGGTCGAGGTTGCGCTGGGAGGTGCCGGTGAGCAGCGCACCGAACAGCAGTGCCGCCGCCACCGTCCCGACGGCGGTGTTGCGCCCGAGTAGGGCCACCGCGATCCCGAGAAAGCCGATCTGCGAGAGCTGGATGTCGTTGGTGAACAGGCTGAACTTCCAGCCCAGGATGTCCATCGCCGCCGCCACGCCGGCGAACGCGCCGCAGATGAGCATGACGCGCACGTAGTTGCGCCGGACGTTCATCCCGGCGTAGCTCGCGGCGTCGGGGTTGAAGCCGACGGCGCGGATCTCGTAGCCCAGGCGCGTCCGGTTGATGATGATGGCGAAGACCACGACGCAGGCCAGCGCGATGAAGATGCCGATGTCGAGCCCCTGCAGCTGCGCCGGGCCCCAGAACACCGGGAGCTTGGCCGAGGCCACCACGGCCTTGGACACCGGCACCGACGACTGCGCCGGGTCCTGCAGCGGCCCGCCCAGCTGGAACAGGTAGACCCCGATCCAGATGGCGATCCAATTGAGCATGATCGTGGAGATCACCTCATGGACACCGGCCACCGCCTTCAGGACGCCGGCGATCCCCGCCCAGGCGGCGCCGGCCAGCGCGGCCAGGCCGATGGCCAGCACGATGTGCACGAAGGCGGGCAGGCCCGACAGCGACGAGCCGACCCACACCGCCACGATCGCCCCCATGGTGTACTGGCCCTGGCCGCCGATGTTGAACAGGCCGGCGCGGAAGGCGAAGGCCACCGCCAGGCCGACGAGGATCAGCGCGGTGGTCTGGATCAGCGTCTGCTGCAGAGCGAACGCAGCCGTCGTGCGCTCGGCCCCCGACACCCACGGGAACAGCCAGTTCAGTCCGGTG
>DASXCN010000705.1:0-1805 GCA_036491155.1 Solirubrobacteraceae bacterium
GCGGCCCGGCGCAGCAGCCGCGAGACCTGCATCTGCGAGCAGCCGAGCTCACGGGCGATCTCGGTCTGCTTGAGGTCGCGCTCGAGACGCAGGGTCAACGCCTGGCGCTCGAGATGCGGCAAGCGTCCCAGCGCGGCGGCCAGCGAGCTGGTCGCCTCCACCAGGCCATAGCTCTCATCCACGCCGCCGAGGCTGTCGCCGAGCGTGTCGGGCAGCTCTTCGTCCTCGCCGGCCGACATCGGCGCATCGAGCGACACCGAGTAGTGAGCGGTGCCGGCATCCAGGCCAACGAGCACATCCTCCTGTGGCAGCTCGAGGTATTGGGCGAGCTCGTTGACGCTGGGATGGCGCCCTTGGCGCGCCTCGATCTGCCGTGTCGCGCGATCGACGCGCAGGGCCAGCTCCTGGGCTCCGCGGGGGACGTGGACCGACCATCCGGTGTTCCGGAAGTAGCGCTTGAGCTCCCCGAGAATGGTCGGGACGGCGAACGCCGGAAAGCGGACGCCCCGATCGGGATCGAATCGGTCGATGGCGCCGAGCAAACCCATGGACGCCACCTGCACGAGGTCCTCGATCGGCTCGTGAGGGTTGCTGTAGCGCGCCGCGAGCTTACGGGCCAGCGGCCGGAAGCGCTCAAACAGCTCCTCCCGGGCATCACGGTCGTCATGGGCCTGCCACCGCGCCACCAGCGCCGGGGTGTCCAGGGCGTGGTGGTCCGGGGAATGTGGAAGAGCAGGCAACGATCGCGTCGACACGGTTGCTCCTTCTGTTGGGGCTTGAAGTTCAAACTGCAGGCCCGGCGAGAAGACCGCTCGGCGATCACTGTCGTCTAGGACTGACTACGCACCGCGCCGCGCACCTGTCGCGGGCGGCCTACGTACAGACTTACCCAAATTCGCCTGGGCTAGACGAGCAGTGTGAGGACAGCGCACAGAGAGCTGGATCGTGCGAAATGTCACAACTCCGACACGGGTCCAGCCCAGATTGACCGTCTGTTGGCTGGGGTAGCCCCAGAACGTCCGTGAAACCCCCCTTGCGGCCGCACTGTGTGTTTGCGACACCGGCGGGGGTACCTGAAATCCGAAACGATCATGAATCCACTCTTGTTTGCCGACTGGCGGCGTATCAACCGCCTTTTCACCCGAGTGATGTGGGTTGTCGCCGTATTGATGGTCTGCGTGGTCTGTGTCGCGCTGGCCGCGCCCACTCCTAAGTCCCACGCGGCCCCTGCGGCCCCTGCGGCCCATCCCGTCGTGCCGGCCGCTGCGCCCACCTTGGGCGCCGGCGCCATGCGCTGAACCTGATCGCGGCGCCCGGCTGTCCGGGGACCCCGGATGGGCGCACGGCCGACCCGACGCCCCATCGGGCGGCGGCGTCACCACCGCGGGGCGGCAACGTCATCACATGGATCGGGGATCGCGGGCGAGTAGGCGATGGTGCCGCCGACGCCGTACCCGCCCGCAGTCCCGAGGGAGGAGAGGGCCTAACTGGCTAACAGGCCGTTGGCTCTCTACCCCGTCCCCGTAGGAACCAATCAACTATCGCGCAAAAATCTTTGCGACGGCGTTCAGGTCGCGTGCACGAAGCGGGTGAAACGGCGATCTGCGCCCTCAGCGGCGCCGCGAAGGGGCAGGGTCGCGGCGGCGCGCGCGCCGTTCTCAGTTGCCGAGCGACGCGGCGGCGGGCTCTCGCGCCATCCGCTCGGGTGGAGCGCCGCACAACAACCACAGGCGGTCGGGCGTGCGCCGCAGACGGCCCTCGTCCTCGAGCTGGCGGATGGCGGTCGTCACCGACGGGCGCTGCGC
>DASXCN010000706.1:0-1505 GCA_036491155.1 Solirubrobacteraceae bacterium
GATGGTGCGCGGGCTCATCGGCGAGTTCGTCGACCGCTCACCGGGGTGCGATGGGTTGGGCGACTGGATCGCCGCCAACGTGACCTTCCCCTCCTCAATGGTGGACCGGATCACCCCGGCGACCACCGAAGAAGACCTCGCCCGGATCGCCGACGCCCTCGGCGCGCGAGACGAGGCCGCGGTGGTCACCGAGCCGTTCACCCAGTGGGTGATCGAGGACGATTTCGCGGCCGGACGTCCGGCGTGGGAGCGCGCCGGGGTGATCATGACGGCCGACGTCCAGCCCTATGAGCAGATCAAGCTGCGGCTGCTCAACGGCTCGCACTCGACCCTCGCCTACCTGGGCCAGCTCGCTGACTGCGAGTTCATCGCCGACGCGGTGCGCCCCTTCGCGGCGGTGGTGCAGCGGCTCATGGCCACCGACATCGCGCCCACGGTGGCCGTGCCCGACGGCTTCGACCTCTTCGCCTACCAGGACCAACTGCTCGAGCGCTTCGCCAACCCGGCCCTTCGGCACCGCACCACCCAGGTCGCCATGGACGGCAGCCAGAAGCTGCCGGTGCGCCTGCTGGCCCCCATCCGCGAGCGCCGCCGGGCGGGGGTGGAGCCGGTGGCGGCGACGCTCGGGGTTGCGGCCTGGATGCGGTTCGTCAGCGCGGGGCGGTCAGACGGCGGCCGGCCGCTGACGGTGGACGACCCGCTGGCGGGCGAGATCGCCGAGCGTCTGCGCGGTCGCGAGGATGCCGAGGCGGTCGTCGACACCCTGCTCGGCATGGAGCAGATCTTCGACGAGGAGCTTGCCGCGGATGCGCGCTGGCGGGCGCTGCTCATCGACCACGTGACCGCCCTGACTCGCGACGGGGCCGAGCGCACCGCTCGCCGCATCGCGGGCTGAGGTCACAATGCCCTTCGTGCCCGAGCGCCTGCCGATCACGCCCCAGCTCGCCCAGTCCGGCGTCGTGGCCATCCTGCGCGCGTCGAGCGACCGCCACCTCGAGGCCGTATCACGGACGCTGGGCGAGGCCGGGGTGACCTGCCTGGAGCTCACGCTGACCACCCCCGGCGCCGTGGACGCGCTGGCGCGGGTCCGCGCCGAGCTTCCCGCCGACGTCGCGCTCGGCATGGGCAGCGTCATCGACGCCGAGCAGGCCGCGGCCTGCGTCGACGCCGGCGCCGGTTTCCTCGTCAGCCCCGGCGTGTGCGCGGAGGTGGCGGTGTACGCCGCCGAGCACGGGGTGGCGTGCTATCCGGGCGGCTGGACCCCGACCGAGCTGCTGGAGGCCTGGCGGCTGGGGGCCCCGGCGGTCAAGCTCTTCCCGGCGGCCTCGGGCGGCCCGCGCCATCTCAAGGACGTGCGCGCGCCGCTGCCCCACATCCCGCTGGTCCCGACCGGCGGGGTAGCGCTGGACCAGATCGCCGACTACATCGCGGCCGGCGCGGTCGCGGTCGGACTGGGCGGCCCGCTGGTGGGCGACGCCCTCGACGGCGGCTCGCTCACCGCATTG
>DASXCN010000707.1:0-2512 GCA_036491155.1 Solirubrobacteraceae bacterium
GCTCATCCGCGCGCCCAGGTGATGACCGCACCCCCCTTCCACCAGCACCCGGCCGCTCTCCATCGCCATGCCGATCCCGTCGACCCGGCGCAGATCGCCGCGCAGCACCAGCTGCTCATCGGCGGTGCCCGCCACCTCGAAGATCTCGCCGACGACCAGCGTGTCGCGGCCGCAGCGCACGGGCAGCGAGGCCACCTCGGACACGCCGAGCCCCTGCACGCGCCCGGGAACGAGCCCGCCCGCCCACACCCTCGCCGCGGGCACTGTCCGGAGGGTGAGGGTGAGCGTCACGGCGGGTCGCGCAGGTCCGAGAGCGGGAAGTGGAACTCGCCGAGCTTGCCGCCGAAGTTGGCGGCGGTCACATGCGTCGCGCCGGCGCCGGCGGCGGCATGCAGCCCACGACGCATCGCCTCGCGCACCGCCTCCTCGGACACCCCGTCGATCACGATCTCGAGCACCGCGCCGACACCGTCGGGGACCAATGAGTCGGGGATCTGGGCGCGCAACGTCGGAACCATCTGGTGGTTCGTCGAGGCCGGCATGGTCTTCGAGGTGCGGGCGCCGACCTTGCTCCCGCTGCGGACGATGCCGCCCGGGAACGGCAGCGCGATGCCCTGGCCGCGCATCGCGTCGGCCGCCGCCTGTGCGGCGGCCAGGACAGCATCCTCGCCGTCGGCCCCGATCACGAGGTTCCCGCCGCCGACTCCGCGGCCGACCCCGACCGCCTCTGAGACCAGGAACTCCCCGTCCATCACCGGAATGCGCCAGAACCGCCGCCCGCCGATCACCTTGCTGGCCTGGAAGCCGTCGCCGAAGTAGCGCAGGCTGCTCCCCAGGGCCGCCGTCCGCTCGGCATCGGCGAGCCCGTCGAAGCACGCGGTGGTGGGGCAGGTCATGACGCTCTGGCCGACACGCTCGAGGATCCGCTTGCCAACCCCCTCGCGGTCCATGGCGAACAACAGCACGGCGATCCCCGGCCTGCCGTCGGGGGTGTCCTCAGCGCCGATCCGGCATTCGATCGCCGCCTCGCACTTGCAACCGATCACCGAGGTGGCAAAGCCCGTCATCGACCGCGCGGCCTCCTGCGCCCAGCCGTCGGTGGCGGCGGTGATCACCACGCGCCCGTACCGCATCGGAAACGCCTCGGCGAACGTGTCGGCGACCTCGGTCTGACCCAGCAGATAACTGCTCACGTGCCCGCCTCCACGATCCGCGCCGGCTCGCGCAGCGCCCGGTCGCGGACCGGATAGTGCTCGAACGCCACGGTGTAGCGCTGGGAAAACAAGGGCTCCAGGACGCGGCTGACCTCGGGATCGAACGCGGCGTGGCTCGACAGCACCAGCCCGTCGTCGAAGCGGCGCAGTTCCCCTTCCTCGACGGCGAGCTCACCGCCCTTGATCACGTAGCGAGGGGTGGCGAACATCTCCTCGCGATCGGCGCGATCGTGGTAGATGGTCACGTCGGCGTCGGCGCCGATCCCGAGGTGGCCCTTGTCGCGCAGGCCGAGCCGGCGCGCGGGGCCGGCCCGGGTGATGATGGCGATCTCGTTGAGCGTGTATTCGCGGTCGAGCCCGTCGAGCAGCGCGGTGCGCCGGATCGCTCGCTGGTTCGCGCGTCCGATCTGATCCTCCCGGAAGGCGCGGTCCATCAGCAGCCGGATCAGCTTCGGATAGGAGAGGAACGAGCCGCCGTTGGGGTGGTCGGTGGACAGCATCACCTGCCACGGGTCCTTGCCCAGCAGGAACAGCTCCAGGCCGATCCCCCACTGCAGCGCATGAACGTAACTGCCGGCGCGATAGTGATAGGGGACGATCCCGCACCCGGTCTCGACCTCGGTGTCGTGGTTGAGCCACTTGCCGCCATCGAGGTCGCGCAGGACGGCCGACACCGGGCCGTCGGCCGTCATCGTCACCGCCGGTCCGAACATCACCTGACCGACATCCGCCGTGATCTCCGGATGCGAGCCGAGGTAGTCGATCAGCTCGGGGGCTCTGGAGCGAGCCTGGGAGACGGACCCACCCAGTCGGCCGCCGTAGCAGTGAAACTGCAGGTGGGCGAAGTGGGCCTGGCGTCCGGACACCGTCCGCATCGTCTCGAGTGTCGTGTCGGCATTGCCCGCCACCCCGAGGTTGTTGGCATGGATGTGGACGGGATGGGGCAGCCCGAGCTCGTCCACCGCTCCGCCGATCGCCTCCAGGATCTGGCGCGGGGTCACCGCGAAGCCCGGCACCTCGTCGTCGAGGGCGTGGACGTTGCCGTTGTCCTGCTTGAAGGCCTCCACGCCGCCGGGATTGACGAGCTTCACCCCATAGCCGCCGGTCGCGTCCAGCCACCACGCCACCGCGTCGCGCAGCTGTGACGAGACCGCCCCTCCGGACTCGCGGATCAGCTCGAACAGCACCTGGTTGTTGCCCAGCAGGATGAGGAACGCCTTGTCGATCATCGGCGTGTCGCGCAGTTCGGAGAGCACCTGGCGCGCGGCCAGCGGCGGGGCGGCCGCCTCCACGACGGT
>DASXCN010000708.1:0-13100 GCA_036491155.1 Solirubrobacteraceae bacterium
GATCGGCCGACGACACGGTGTCCAGCCCGATCACCTTGGCGTTCCAGCTGTGGAAGGCCAGCAGCGAGAGCAGGTGCGGGATGCCGATCCCGAACTTGATCTGCCCGTTGGTGTACCAGCCGAGCACGTGCTCACTCGCCCCGCGGGTGGTCTTGGCCAGGCCCTCGATCGCGGCCAGCTTGATCGGCTGCTGGATGGCGATGACCCGGGCGATCCAGTCGCCGACCAGCACCTGCACGGGCGCCGCCAGGCAGCCGATGGTGAGCGGGATCGTCATCGCCACGCGCTCGTAGCGGGTCCAGCGCCCGCGCAGCCGGGACACGGCGTAGACGCCGGCCATGCAGAAGCCGGTGACCATGTAGCCGGCGATGTACATGTGGACGAGCTCTGACCACAGCATCGAGTTGCCAAACAGCGCCGACCACGGGTTGACGTCGACGACCTTGCCGCCCGCCAACCGAAAGCCGCCGGGGTGATTCATCCAGGCGTTGACGGCGATGACCGTCAGCGAGCCGGTGAACCCGGTGATGACGATCGGGATGCCCGAGAGGAAGTGCAGCCGGGGGGAGAGGCGGTCCCACCCATAGGCGTAGATGCCGACGAAGATCGCCTCCATGAAGAACGAGAACCCCTCGATGGCGAAGCCCAGTCCGAACACGCTGCCGAAGGTGGCGGTGAAGTTGGGCCACAGCCCGCCCATCTCGAAGCTCAGGATTGTGCCGGTGATGACGCCGACCGCGAACAGCGCGAGCACGATCCGGCTCCAGCGCCGCGCGATCGTCCGGTAGACCGGGTCGCCGGTGCGCAACCCCATCCACTCAGCGAAGAGCACCATCGCCGGGAAGGCGATCCCGAAGCACACCAACGGGATGTGCACCGCGAACGACAGAGCCTGCATCTGCCGGGCTTGCAGCAGGTACTGCTGGTGCACCGGAGACAGGGCCGCCGCAAGGGTGCTCATGGCCCCAGCGACGGTACCGGTCAGAGGACTGTCTGACTAAGACTTTTTCGCCGTGCGACTCATCACGGCGCCGAATGGTTCAATCAGGCTCCGATGGATCTCGGCCTCACAGATCGCGCCTGCATCGTCACCGGTGGCTCGCGCGGCATCGGCCTGCAGGTGGCCCGCCAGCTCGTCGCCGAGGGCGGCCGCGTGCTGCTGGTGGGCCGCGGCGAGGACGCGCTCAAGCAGGCCGCCGAGCAGTGCGAGGGCGACGCCCGCACGGTCTCGTGGCTGGCACTTGACGTGACCGAGCCCGACGCGGGCGGACGGGCGGTGGCGGCCTGCAGGGAGCGCTTCGAGACCGTCGACGTCCTCGTCAACAGCGCCGGGCGCAGCCAGGTGCGCTCGATCGACGCCCTGACCGACGAGGAGTGGCAGGCGATGTGGGAGATCCACGTGATGGCCCCCATGCGCCTGATGCGCGCGGCGATCCCCGAGATGGGCGAGCGCGGTTGGGGACGGATCGTCAACGTATCCTCGTCGTCGGGCAAGCGGCCCGGGCAGCGCAACGTCGCCTACTCGGTGACCAAAGCCGCTGAGCTGTCGCTGTCGCGTGCCTACGCCGACGCCTATGCCCAGCTCGGCGTCCTCATCAACGCTGTCACCCCCGGCCCGGTGGCCAGTGAGCTGTGGCTGGAGCCGGGCGGCCTGGTGGATCAGACCGTCGCAGCGCGTGGCGGGACGCGCAAGGAGGTCCTCGACGCCGCCGCGGCCGGGCTGCCCCTCCGTCGCCTGGCGGGGCCCGAGGAGATCGCCTCGGTGATCGTGTTCCTGTGCTCCGAGCAGGCCTCCGACGTCGCCGGGGCCGCGTGGTCGGTCGACGGCGGCGCGGTGCCGGTCATCATCTGACCGGCTTAGACTCCGCCGCGATGGCCGTCAACACCGACGCGATCGGCAAGACCTACCCCGCGACGCTCTACGCCGTTGGCCGGGAGAAGATCAAGGAGTACGCGTTCGCGGTCGGCGAGCACAACCCCATCCACCTCGACCCCGACGCGGCGCGCACGGCGGGCTTCGCGGACGTGGTGGCCCCTCCGATGTTCGCCGTCGTCTACAGCAACGCGGCGATCCTGCCCGGCCTCTTCGACCGCGAGGTGGGCATCGACTTCGCCCGCATGGTCCATGGCTCCCAGGAGTTCCGCTGGGGCCCGCTGGTCGTCGCCGGCGACGAGATCACGACCACCGCGACGCTGGCCGACGTCTCCGAGCGCGGCGAGATGGGGTTCTACGTCTTTGAGACCGACAGCCGCAACCAGAAGGGTCAGACCGTCTGCGCCGGCACTTGGACCAACATCGTGCGCACTGGGTGATTGACATGGACGCCGGCGACACCTTCGAGCTCAAGGTCACTCCCGACCGCTACCTCACCGTCCGCTACGCGGGCGCCTCGGGCGACTTCAACCCGATTCACATCGACGAGGAGTTCGCCAAGCAGGTGGGGCTGCCCGGGCGGATCCTCCACGGCCTGTGGACCATGGCCCAGGTGGCCCGCGGTCACACCGAGGCCCTGGGCGGTCCGGACAAGCTCGAGCGTCTCTCCGTCCAGTTCCGCGGTATGGGCGTGATGGAGCAGGAAGTCGTCGTGACCGGCACCGTGCGTGAGATGGACGGCGAGCGGGCCACGGTGTCCTCCGAGGCCACCCAGAACGGCAAGCGGATCATCCGCAACGGCGAGGCCACCATCCGCCTATAGGCCGGCGCCGCTCCCAGGCTGGCCGCGGCCCTCAGGCGGGCCTTCAGGAAACCTGCAGGGCCCTACCTACAATCTCGAAGGATGCTGAGCGAACGCCAAGAGCTCGTCCTGCGCCGCCTGGTCGAGGATTACCTGGACGGCGGAGCCCCCGTGGGCTCCAAGGCGCTGAGTGCCGCCTTCACGTGGGGGCCGTCCACGATCCGCCACGAGCTGGCCAACCTCGAGGAGCTGGGGCTGCTGGCACACCCGCACACCAGCGCCGGCCGCGTTCCAACCGAGGCGGGCTATCGCTACTTCGTCGACCGCCTGCTTCCGGAGACCTCGCCGGGGCCGCCGCTGTCGCTGAGCCTCGTGCGCCGCGAGCTCGACGAGGCGATGCGCGTGACCAGCGAGGCGCTGTCGCAGGTGACCAACCTGCTGGCCATCGTCACCGCACCGCCGATCGAGACCTCCACCATCCGCCACGTCGAGGTGCTGGCGCTGCAGCCCCAGGTGCTCATGGTGGTGGTCATCACCTCCACCGGAGGCGTGACCAAGCGGCTGTTCACCTTCCAGCGCCCGGTCGACACCGGCCTGGCCGACTGGGCGGCCAGCTACCTCAACGAGCGGCTGGTCGGCCTTGGACTCGGCGCACGCATACTGCACCAGCGCCTACACGACCCGGCCCTGTCGGCCACCGAGACGGCGTTCCTGGAGGCGCTGTCGCCCGTGTTCACCGACCTCGAGGAGTCGGCCATGTCCACGCTCTACGTCGAGGGCACGGGCAAGCTGCTCACCATCGGCCGCGTCGGCGACGTCTCTGAGCTCAACCAGCTCATGGAGATGCTGGAGCGCCGCGTGACGGTCCTGGGGTTCCTGCGCTCCGCGCTGTCGGCGGGTCATCCCGTGGCCGTGCGGATCGGCGCCGAGAACGAGGTTCCTGCCCTGCGGTCGCTGGCCCTGGTGGCGGCAAGCTACGGCCTGCCGCAACGGACGCTGGGGGCGGTGTCGGTGATCGGGCCGCTGCGCATGGACTACGGCCACGCCATCCGCACCGTGCGGGAGGCGGCGGCTCAGCTGTCCCGTTTCGTTGCCGACGTGTACGACGAACGATGAGCGGAACGAAGATGCCACGCGACTACTACGAGGTTCTGGGCGTCGCCCGGGACGCCGACGACGGCGAGATCAAGAAGGCGTTTCGCCGTCTGGCCCGCGAACTGCACCCCGACGTCAACAAGGAGCCCGACGCCGAGGAGCGCTTCAAGGAGGCCGCCGAGGCCTACGAGGTCCTCTCGGACTCCGACCGCCGTGCCACCTATGACCGCTACGGCCACGAGGGCGTGCGCCAGGGCGGCTACGCCCCCAACTTCGAGGGCTTCGGGTCCGTGGCTGACATCTTCGAGGCGTTCTTCGGCGGTGGCGGCTTCGGCGGCGGGGCCTTCGGCGGCGGGATGTTCGGGGGCGGCGGGGGCGGGGGCGCGATCCAGGGCGGCGACATCGCGGTCGGCGCCGAGATCACGCTCGTCCAGGCTGCCCAGGGGACGCCGGTCGAGGTGTCCTATGACGCCGTCTCGACGTGCGAGCACTGCCGCGGCAACGGCGCCGAGCCCGGCACCCCCATCGAGACCTGCACCAACTGCGACGGGACCGGTCAGCTGCGCGTCATCTCGCGCACCCCGTTCGGCCAGATGGTCCGCGCCGCGGTGTGCGACGTGTGCCACGGCGAGGGCAAGGTGCCCCAGACCCCGTGCCATGAGTGCGGCGGGCGTGGGCGCAAGGTGGAGCGGGTCAAGGTGTCCGTCGACGTCCCCGCCGGGATCGACGACGGGCAGCGCATCCGGATCACCGGCCGCGGCCACGCGGGTGAGCGCGGCGGTCCCGCCGGCGACCTCTACGTGCAGATCCGCGTCAAGGAGGACCCGCGCTTCGTGCGTCACGACGACGAGCTCGTCACCGTGGTCGACGTCGCCGCGCCCCTGGCGGCGCTGGGCACCACGGTTCAGGTGCCGACGCTCGAGGGCACCACCGAGCTCGAGATCCCGGCCGGCATCCAGCCGCACGAGTCGATCAACATCCGCGGCCAGGGCATGCCCGCGCTGCGCGGCCGCCACCGCGGCAACCTGCGCGTGGTCGTCAACGTGGTCGTCCCGCGGCATCTGAAGAAGGAGCAGAAGGAGCTCCTCGAGCAGCTGGCCGACAGCCTCACCGAGCACAACCTCCGCACCGACGAGGGCGTGCTGGGCAAGCTCAAGCGCGCCTTCGGCGCCTGAGAGCGCGGGCGGGCGGGTCCGGTTTGCTGCGCCTCGCCGTTCGCGTCCACCGCCGCCAGGCCGAGCTGGTCCTGGCCGAGCTGCTGGAGCTCGCCCCCAGTGGGGTGGAAGAGGTGGAGATCTCGCCCGAGGTGATCGAGTACGCGGTCTACGGAGCGCCCGGCGAGCTCCCCGCGGTGCCGGACCTGCGCGCCGCGGCGGGAGGCGCCTACGTCGACGTCTCGACGCAGGAGATCGCCGACGACTGGGCCGAGCGCTGGCGCAGCTTCCACCGCCCGCTGGTGATCGGCAATCGGCTCACCGTCCGCCCGCCATGGGAGCCGCCGGGTGAGACGGCGCTCGACGTGGTGGTCGATCCCGGGCAGGCGTTCGGGACCGGGTCGCACGCCACCACCCGGCTGTGCCTCGAGGTCATGCTCGACCTCGACGCCGACGTGCGCACGGGCTCCTTCGTCGATGTGGGCTGCGGCTCGGGGGTGCTGGCCATCGTCGCCGCCCGGCTCGGCTTCGCGCCGGTGATGGCGCTTGACTACGACCGCGCCGCCACGGCCGCCACCCGCGAGAACGCGACGCGCAACGGCGTCGAGCTCGACGTGCGCGACTTCGACATGCGCACCGAGCAGGCTCCCGGCGCGGACGTGGGGGCGGCAAACGTGCTGACCGGCCCGCTGGTCGCGTGGGCCGCGTCCCAGCGTGATCTGCCCCCGACCCTGATCCTCAGCGGGCTGCTGGCCACCGAGGCCGACCGCGTCGCCGCCGCCTACGCCCAGCGCGGCCACATTGAGCGCGAGCGCCGCGTCTCCGGTGAGTGGGCGGCGATGAAGCTCGTCGGCGGCTGACCCGCGCTCGCGCCCGACCTTCGCGTGGACAC
Organism: Solirubrobacteraceae bacterium; assembly: GCA_036491155.1. GTDB lineage: Bacteria > Actinomycetota > Thermoleophilia > Solirubrobacterales > Solirubrobacteraceae > Palsa-465. Next base: position 5,817 of record DASXCN010000708.1, read on the forward strand.
CGCGCCGCCGGGAATCTTGTCCACGCGGCCCATGCCGCCGGCCCGTGGCTCGCCCATCCTTGTTCGCGTTGCTGGTGATTCGAACGCAGACGCAAAGGAGGTGAACAGTTGCCAAACCCACTCGCGATGGGAGTGACGCTCGGTGGCCTGCTCCTCGACATCATCGCGCCGCGGCCCAAGCCTCGGGCCGGCTTTCCGCAAGAGCCCTCTCTCCTCTCGACGCGTGCTGTCCCGAGGACACCGCGGCATGACATCGCTGTCGAGGAGTACGAAGGTCCTCCGGTCGCGAGCGGCTATCGCAGCTGACGTGCTCCCGCGACGAGGCCGCGCGCTACCTTCTCCGGCGCGTGGCCTCGTTCGCGGTCAAGTTCCTCGGTTGCAAGGTCTCCCAGGCGGATGCGATGCTCGCCCGGCGCGCGCTGCTGGCCGCCGGCCACATCGAGGCGCCCGAGTCAGAGGCGGAGCTGCACGTCATCAACACGTGCTGCATCACCGGCGAGGCCGAGGCCAAGTCGCGCCAGTCGGTGCGCCGCTCGCTGCGTAGCGGTCAGGTGGGTCAGGTATTCGTCGGCGGCTGCGCCGTCAACCTCAACGCCGCCCAGTTCGCCGCCATCGATGAGCGCGTGACCCCGTACGTCGGCACCGCCGACGACGTCGCCGGCGCCATGGGCGCCGCCCATGCCCTCGGCTGCGTCGACCTCGAGCACGACGTGCTGGCTCGCGAGCGCGCCCGGGGCGTCGCGGCGGACGGCCCGCCCGCAGGTTCCAACGGGCCGGCCACGGGTGCACACGGGCCCGCCGCCCGCACGCGTGGCTTCGTCAAGGTCCAGGACGGCTGTGACTGTCACTGCGCCTACTGCATCATCCCCACCGTCCGCGGGCCGGCTCGCTCGCGGCCGGCCGGCGCCATCCTCGCCGAGGCGGCCGAGCGCGTCCGCGCCGGGCAGCCGGAGATGGTGATGACGGGGATCAGCGTGGGGGACTACCGCGATCCCGAGCGAGGCCTGGAGCTGGGCGAGCTGATGATGGCGGTGGCCCGCGTCCCGGGGGTGGAGCGGGTGCGACTCTCGAGCATCGAGGTCATCCACGTCAAGGACACGCTGCTCGAGGCGCTGGCCACCGAGCCCAAGGTGTGCCCGCACCTGCACGTCCCGATGCAGTCCGGCGACGACGCCGTCCTGCGCGCGATGGGCCGCCACTACACCGCGGACGAGTACCTGGAGCACCTCGAGCGCGTGCGCGCCGCCGCCCCGAACGTCAACGTCACCACCGACGTGATCGTCGGCTTCCCCACCGAGGACGAGGACGCCTTCGCGCGCACCCTGGACGCCGTGGACGCTGCTCAGATCACCCGCGTGCACGTCTTCCCCTACTCGCCGCGCCCGGGGACGGTGGCCGCTGGCCTGGGGGATCGCGTCGAGCCGGCGGAGAAGAAGCGGCGCTCGGCGGTGCTGCGCGGCCGCTCGGAGCTGCGCTCGCGGCTGCACCGTACGGCGCGGCTGGGTGCGCGAGAGCGGGTGCTCATCGACAAGATCGCCGACACCCAGTGTTCGGGCTACACCGCGGACTACACGCGCTGCTATCTGCCGGCCGGCGCTGGGCCTCGCGGGGCGCTGGTCGACGCGGAATGCCTGGAGCTCCACGCCGACGGCCTGCGCTGCGCGGTGACGTGACGGCGGTATCCGGTGCGGCGGCGTTCGCCTCGGCGTCGTCCGGCGGGGTCCGGGGCCACCGAGGGCTATCCTGAGAGGTGGACATATGACTGTCACCGAGCAGCTCCGCAGCGATATCACCGGCGCCATGAAGGCGGGCGAGAGACAGCGCGTCACCGCGCTGCGCCTCGTGCTGTCCGAGCTGCAGAAGGCCGAGAAGGAAGGCTCCGACGATGAGATCGCCGTGCTGCGCCGTGAGCGCAAGCGCCGCCTCGAGGCCGCCACGCAGTTCCGCGACGGCGGGCGTCCGGAGCTCGCCGATCAGGAGGAGTCAGAGGCCGTGCTCATCGCCGGCTACCTGCCGGCGGAGCTGTCCGACGAGCAGCTCGACCAGTTGATCACCACCGCGATCGGCGAGACGGGCGCGAGCGGCCTGAGGGACGTGGGCCAGGTGATGAAGGCGGTGATGGCCGCGTCGGGCGGTCGTGCCGACGGCAAGCGGACCTCCGCACGGGTGCGCGAGGCCCTGGGGTCCTAGGGGAGCGGCCCGGCGATAGTGCGTCGCACGATCGAGCTCGAGAACGCGGTGGCGGCCGAACTGGCCGGCAGCCAGGACGCGGTGCTGCGAACGCTCGAGAGCCATCTCGATGCCGACGTGTTCCTGCGTGGCAACGTGCTCACGCTGGAGGGTGACGAAGCCGCCGTGGAGTCGGGCGCCACGGTCGTGCGCGAGCTCTCAGACCTGATCACCCAGGGCCACGACATCGCTCCGGGCACCGTGGAGGCGGTGGCTCGCGCCCTGGACGAGCACGAGTCCCCCTCAGAGATCCTGGAGGACGTCGTCTGGCGCCACCGCGCCACGCGCGTGGCACCCAAGACCGTCAACCAGAAGCGCTACGTCGACTCCATCCGTAACAACACGATCACCTTTGGCATCGGCCCGGCGGGCACCGGCAAGACTTTCCTGGCGGTCGCCCTGGCCGCCGGCGCACTGAGCCGGCGCGAGGTCAACCGCATCATCCTCACCCGGCCCGCCGTCGAGGCCGGCGAGCGCCTGGGCTTCCTCCCGGGCGACCTCATGGCCAAGGTCGATCCCTACCTGCGCCCGCTGTTTGACGCCCTGCACGACATGCTCGACCCCGAACGCGTCAGCCAGCACCTGGAGCGCGGGGTCATCGAGGTGGCGCCCCTGGCATTCATGCGTGGCCGGACCCTAAATGACAGCTTCATCATCCTCGACGAGGCCCAGAACACCACTCCCGAGCAGATGAAGATGTTCCTCACCCGGCTTGGCTTCAACTCCAAGATGGTCGTCACCGGAGACATCACCCAGGTGGACCTGCCGCGCGAGCAGGACTCGGGCCTGATCGTCGTCTCGGACATCCTCGATGGCGTCGAGGACATCGACTTCGTGCGCTTCGGCGACGAGGACGTCGTGCGCCACAAGCTGGTGCGGCGGATCGTGGCCGCCTATAACGAAAACTCCCAGCGGGCGGCGTCGGAGTTGCGCCCCCGCAGGCGAGCGTAGGCGAGGCCCGCATGCTCGACGTCGAGGTGATCGGGATCGACGCGGTCGACCCCGCCGATCCGGGAGGAGCGACCGTGCCTCCGCCCACGGCGGTGGAGCTCGAGGAGTTGTGTGCGCTGGCGCTGGCCTCGGCCGGGATCGAGGAGGGCCACGTGGCGATCGAGTTCGTCGACGAGGACCGCAGCCGCGAGCTCAATCTCCAGTTCCGCCACATCGACACGCCCACCGATGTGCTGTCCTTTGGCGTCGACGAGGATGGCGCCAGCGCCGGCCCGCGGGAGCTGGGCGACATCGTCATCTGCCCGCCCCAGACCGAGGATCTGCGCGAGGCTGTCGTCCACGGCGCGCTGCATCTCAGCGGCATGGACCACGAAACCGACGACGGCGAGATGCTGGCCCTCCAGGCCGAGCTCATGCGGTGGGTGACCTGACCCCCGCAGAGCCGACCGCGCCCGGGGCTCCCCAGGCGGCTGCGACGTCGCCTGGCGCGACCCGCTCGGGCTTCGTCGCGCTCGCGGGCCGCCCCAACGTCGGCAAGTCCACTCTCGCCAACGCCATCGTGGGGGCCAAGGTGGCGATCGTCTCCGACAAGCCCCAGACCACGCGGCGCGCCATTCGCGGCGTCGCCACCGGCGCTGACTGGCAGCTCGTGCTGGTCGACCTGCCGGGCGTTCAGCGGCCGCGCGACGCTCTCACCGAGCGGATGCAGCATCGCGTCGAGCGCGAGCTGGCCGACGCCGACGGCTGCCTGCTCGTGGTCAACGCCCAGCAGGGCCTCGGCCCCGGAGATCGCTTCATTGCGGCGCTGCTCAGGGGCGCCAACGTCCCGGTGACCGTGGCCGTCAACAAGGTCGACCGCGCGGAGAAGGCGCGCGTAGCTGCGACTCTGCACGACGCTGAGGCGCTCGACATCGCCACCGAGATCTTTCCGGTCAGCGCGCGTACCGGCGCCGGGGTGCCCGCGCTGGTGGACCACCTGGTGGGCCTGTTGCCCCTCGGGCCGCACTACTTCGCGGCGACGCAACACTCGGACCAGTCGCCCGCGGTGGTGCTCGCCGAACTGGTGCGCGAGCAGGTGTTGGCGCGCACCCGCGAGGAGATCCCGCACGCGGTCGAGGTCGAGGTGGAGGAGATCTCGTATCCACGTCCGGACCTGGTGCGGATCGAGGCCGTGGTCCTGTCGGAGACCGAGTCCCAGAAAGGGATCCTCATCGGCTCCGGCGGCCGGATGATCAAGGCGATCGGTACGGCCGCGCGCCGGGCCATCGAGCGCGAGCTGGGCAGCCATGTGCACCTGGAGCTCTCGGTGCGGGTCCGGAGACACTGGCGCGGCGACGAGCGCGTGCTCGACCGCCTCGGCATCGAATAGCCCGGGCCACGGCGCAACAACGCGACCGGACGTAGAGGTTCGGGCTTCAACTTTGCTGCGCATTTCGCGCAAAGCTGCAGCGATGGGCCAGCTTGGCGCGCAAAACACCGATTTTGAGGGCCGACGACCCTCATATGGCTCTCGCGACCGAACACTCACCTGCTCCCGCCTCCGCGGCGCCCGCACCCCCGGTGCCGGCCGACAGCCAGACGCTCACCCAGCGCCGCGCCGTCACCGACCTGGCCCGTAGCGAGGAGCGCTACGCCCTGGCCGTTCGCGCCGCCAACGACGGCATCTGGGACTGGGATCTCATCTCGGACACGCTCTACCTCTCGCCACGGTGGCACGCGATCTTGGGTCGCCCCCAGCCCGAGGGCGGAGACCTGGGCCCCGAGACGTGGTTTGAGCTCGTCCATCCCGCCGACCTGACGCGCGTGCGCGCGGCGGTCCGGGAGCACCTGGAGGGCCGGTCACCGCACCTTCGCGCCGAGCACCGCATGCGCCACGGCGACGGCGGCTGGCGCTGGGTGCTGACCCGGGGTCTGGCGACGCGCGCCGAGGACGGACGCGCCACGCGGATGGCCGGCTCGATGTCCGACGTCACCGACCGCCGGCTGGCCCAGCTGCGCTTGGCGCACGACGCCCTGCACGACAGCCTCACCGGCCTGCCCAACCGGACGCTCTTCATGGACCGGGTCCGCCAGACGCTGGCACGGCTGACGCGCGACCCGCGGCCGGCGTGCGCGGTGCTGTTCATGGACGTTGATCGCTTCAAGCTCGTCAACGACAGCCTCAGTCACGCCGTCGGCGACAAGCTCCTCGTCGCGCTCGCGGCCCGGCTGGCCACCGCCGTACGGCCGGGGGATACGGTGGCGCGGCTCGGCGGCGACGAGTTCGCGGTCCTGCTGCAGGAGATCGGGGACCCGGCCGAGGCGATGCTCGTCGCCGACCGCATTCTCGAGGCCCTGAGGCCGTCATTTGAGATCGACGGCCACGACCTGTTCTCCAGCATCAGCGTCGGGGTCGCCCTCCATGGCGCCGAGCTGACGCCCGCCGATCTGCTGGCCAATGCCGACATCGCCATGTACCACGCCAAGCGCCGCGGGCGCGGCCGCGCGGCGGTCTTCGACGAGGCCATGCGCCGCAGGGTGGTGGACCGCCTGGCCCGCGAGAACGAGCTGCGCCAGGTGGTGCAATGCGCCCTGCTCGACATCCACTACCAGCCGATCGTCAGCCTTGCCACGGGCGACATCTGTGGCATGGAGGCGCTTGCGCGCTGGCCCGCGGACTGGGGGAAGGTCTCGCCATCGGAGTTCATCCCCATCGCCGAGGACACCGGGCTGATCGGAGCTTTGTGGCGGCACGTGCTGCGGACGGCGCTGGGGTCGCTTGCGGCCTGGCGCCGCCGTGGCCTGATCTCAGACGAGGTCTGCATGAGCGTCAACCTGTCCGGTCGCCAGCTCGACGATCCGGGCCTGGCAGCCGAGCTGCACGCGGCGATCCAGCGCAACCAGCTGCCGCCGGCGGCCCTCAAGCTGGAGATCACCGAGAGCACGCTCATCGCCGAGCCCGAGCACACCCGTGACGTGTTTGCCGATGTCTGCTCCGGGGGCGTGGGCCTGCACCTCGACGACTTCGGCACCGGATATTCGTCGCTGTCAGCGCTGCATCGCTTCCCCGTCGACGCGCTGAAGATCGACCGCAGCTTCGTCGCCGAGCTCGGCTCAGACCGTGAGGGCGGCGAGGTGATCATCCGCAGCACCGTGGCCATGGCCCATAGCCTGGGGCTGCCGGTGATCGCCGAGGGGATCGAGGTTCCGGCCCAGCTGCGCCGGCTGCGTTCCCTCGGGTGCGAGTTTGGCCAGGGCCATCTCTTCTCACCGGCGGTGAGCGCGACGGACATGGCCGCGCTCCTGGCGCGCTGGAGCCCGGCCGAGATCGTCGCGCTCTTCTCCGCCGCCTGACCCGCGCCGCCCGCGAGGTGAGCCCGCGCGCTCCTCACGCCTAAAATCAGCGGCGTGGACGACGCCGACGTGGCATTTGACGAGCGCGGGCTCGTCCCGTGCATCGTGCAGGACTGGCGGACCGGCGAGGTCCTCACGCTCGCCTACATGAACGCCGAGGCGCTCGCCCTGACCCGCCGGACCGGTGAGGTGCACTTCTACAGCCGCAGCCGCCAGGCGCTGTGGCACAAGGGCGAGACGTCGGGCAACACGCTGGTGGTCCGCGCGATCCGCTACGACTGCGATGGCGATGCCCTGCTGGCCCTCGTGGAGCCGACCGGGCCCGCCTGCCACACCGGCGAGCGCACCTGCTTTCACCGCGGCGACCTCGAGCCCCAGGCGCCCGGCGAGGTGCTCGGCACGCTGGAGCGCACGATCGAGCACCGCGCCCGCACGCGACCCGAAGGCTCCTACACCGTCACGTTGCTCGACGACCCCGCGCTGGCGGGCGCCAAGGTCCAGGAGGAGGCCGAGGAGGTCGTCCGTGCCGCGCGGCAGGAGTCAGACGAGCGCGTCGCCGAGGAGAGCGCCGACGTCCTGTATCACCTGGCCGTTCTCCTACGCGGGCGCAACCTGAGCCTGGCTGACGCCGAGCGGGTGCTCGATGGCCGTCGCCAGCGCTGAGCTGAACGCCACCGAGCCGGTCCCGTCGCTGGCGCAGGTGCGCGAACTGGCGCGCGACCACAACCTCATCCCACTGCACCAGACGTTCATCGACGACTGCCAGACCCC
>DASXCN010000709.1:0-12695 GCA_036491155.1 Solirubrobacteraceae bacterium
TCGAGGTCGCCTTCGCCTACCACGGCTGGTCGGCGGTCAGCCGCTACATGATCGAGCCCGCGGCGGTGATGATCGCCGTCGCCGGCGGGGGCATCGGCTGGCTGCTGTCCGACAGTCGCACGTCGACGGTGCTGCGCTGGGCGGGACCGGTCGTCGCCCTGGGGCTGATCGTGTGGCTGGCGCCTGACGCGCGCAGCCGCGTGCGCAACATGCGCGGCCTCATCGAGGACTCCCGCCACTCGGCCAAGATGATCGACCGGCTGCGCACCGTGATCGCCCAGGAAGGCGGTCCCGACGTCATCAAGGCCTGCGGCCAGCCGGTGTCCCTGCTCGGCTTCCAGAGCACCGTGGCTTACTACACCAAGCTCAACGTCGGCAACGTCGGCTTCCGCCCGGGCAAGTCGATCGGCCGCGGCAATCAGATCGTCCTCTTCAAGCCGCACGACAACGGGTGGCAGGTGCGGCTCTACAACCTCCCGGCCTCGCTCAAGGCCCAGTGCTCGCAGCTGAAGACCGACTCTGAGTTCGGCTGAGTCGGGTGTCGCATGGCGCCGCCGGCACGTTGGGCGGGCACGTGGCCAACGTCAACTGCGGCTTAGGAAGGGCAGGCTGCGGGGTTGCCCGCGGCGGAGGCTGAAACCGGTGCGTTTGCAGGGGGTTTGGGAGATAACTCTGCTGCGAGCATGGTTTTATCCCACGACTCTGTCGAGGGGCCCGCCTCGGCCGCCCGGCCCTCCTTCTAAAGCTGCAGTTGACGTGCGCCGGAGCCCCGGTCCCGGTCCACAGGGGACCGCCAACGCTTGCCAACCGCCACGCCCCCGTGGTACAAACCCGACCAGCGAAGCGCATGAGCGACCAGGCCCACATGACCTGCAGCACCCTCACCGGTCTCGGCTGGTCCTACTACGCGCGCTTCTACGCCTGGCGATTTAGCTAGGCGCTCGGCCACAGCTCCCTTTCCGCGCTCCGCGCGGAGAACCCGGAGGCCGGGCGCCGTCTCACCACCCGCGGATTCACGTCCGCGACGAGGCCCGGGTCTCGCCTTCTTTACAGTTCGCAATCGCCTTGAAAGGACCAGTGTCGAGATGATGATCGTGATGAAACCGGGGGCCACGCAGGAGGAGGTCGACGCCGTCGTTCACCGAGTGGACGGCGTGGGTGCGCGCGCCCACGTCATCTACGGCGAGGAACTGACCGTGATCGGCGCCATCGGCGACGCCGAGCACGTGGCCCGCCTGAACCTCGAGGGCACCCCCGGCGTGGACCACATGGTCCCGATCTCCAAGCCTTACAAGCTCGCCTCCAGCCAGATCACCCACGGCGCGCGCAGCGTGCTGGAGATCGCCGGGCGCAAGGTGGGCGGCGACCACTTCACCATGATCGCGGGACCGTGCACGATCGAGTCGCGCGAGCAGACGCTGGACACCGCCCGCATCGTCGCCGGCGCCGGCGCCACGATGTTCCGCGGCGGCGCCTACAAGCCGCGCACCTCGCCCTACGCCTTCCAGGGCCTGGGCCAGGAGGGCCTGCGGCTGCTGGCCGAGGCCAAGGCCCGGACCGGCCTGCCGATCGTCACCGAGGTGATGGACGCCCGCGATCTGGAGGCCGTGCTCGAGGTGGCCGACGTCATCCAGGTCGGCGCGCGCAACATGCAGAACTACACGCTGCTGGCGGAGATCGGCCGCTCGGGATGCCCCGCGCTCATCAAGCGCGGGTTGTCGAGCACCCTGGAGGAGCTGCTCATGGCCGCCGAGTACGTGCTCAAGGAGGGCAACGAGTCCGTGATCCTGTGCGAGCGCGGCATCCGCACCTTCGAGACGGCGTACCGCTTCACCCTTGACCTGATGGCGATCCCGGTGCTCAAGGAGATGACGCACCTCCCGGTGATCGTCGATCCCAGCCACGCCGCCGGCCGGCGCGACCTGGTCGCCCCGATGTCCATGGCGGCAGCCGCCGCGGGCGCCGACGGGCTCATCGTCGAGGTCCACCCCGACCCCGACCAGGCGATCTGCGACGCGGCCCAGCAACTGGTGGCCGATGCATTCCCCGAGTACCTGGACCGGGTGCGCGCGGCGGCCGCCGTGGCGGGCAAGGCGCTGTGGGAGGAGCCCGTGGCGAGCGGCGCGTGACCTTCACCGGAACCGAACGCTCAGACTCGGTCCGCGACCAGCGGATCGAGCGCCTCGTCCCGCTGGCGGCGCCGCGGGACCTCATCGAGGAGCTGCCGCTCACCGAGGAGCACGTCGACGTGCTCCTGCGCGGCCGCTCGGAGGTGCAGGCGATCCTCGACGGGCGCGATGACCGTCTGCTCGTCGTCGTCGGCCCCTGCAGCGTCCACGACGTCGAGGCCTCCCGGGAGTACGCCGAGCGGCTGAGCGCGCAGGTCGACCGCCTCTCGGCGGATCTCTGCCTCGCCATGCGCGTGTACTTCGAGAAGCCGCGCACCACGATCGGCTGGAAGGGGCTCATCAACGACCCCCATCTCGACGGCTCCGGCGACGTCAACACCGGGCTGCGAGTGGCGCGCCGGCTGCTGCTGGAGGTCCTGGCACTGGGCCTGCCCGTCGGCTGCGAGTTCCTGGATCCCATCACCCCGCAGTACATCTCCGACGCAGTGTGCTGGGGCGCGATCGGCGCCCGCACCGTTGAGAGCCAGATCCACCGCCAACTCGGATCGGGCCTGTCGATGCCGGTCGGCTTCAAGAACCGCACCGACGGCAACATCCAGGTCGCGGTGGACGCCGTGGGGGCCGCGGGCGTGTCACACGCCTTTGCCGGCATCGACGTCACGGGCAAGTCCGCCATCCTGCACACGCGCGGCAACCGTGACTGCCACGTGATCCTGCGCGGTGGCAAGGGCGCGCCCAACTACAGCGCCGACCATGTCGCCCGCGCCGCAGAGCTGTTGCGGGCCAGCGCGCTCCCCGAGCGCGTGATGATCGACCTCAGCCACGACAACAGCGGCAAGGACCCCGATCGCCAGCCGGCGGTGGCCGGCGCGGTGGCCGAGCAGGTCGCCGCCGGCGACCGCACCCTCGTCGGCGTCATGATCGAGTCCTTCCTCGTGGCCGGGCGCCAGGACCTCGACGAGCAGTCAGAGCTCGTCTACGGCCAGTCGATCACCGACGGCTGCATCGGCTGGGACACCACCGTCGAGGTGCTCGACGGTCTGGCCGACGCGGTGCGCGCGCGCCGCCGCGCGGCCTAGGCGCCCCGATCAGGCGATGCGGCTCGCGGTCCTCGGCGTCGGTCTGATCGGCGGCTCGGTGGCACTGGCGGCGCGGGAGCGCCTCGGCGCGGAGGTGACCGGCTACGACGACGCCCCCGAGGCGCTTGAGCGCGCGCTCCAGCTCGGCGCGCTGAACTGCGCGCGCAGCACGGTGAGCGCCGCCGTCGCCGAGGCGGAGGCGGTGTTCGTGGCCGTCCCCGTCGGCGGGCTCTCCGAGCTGGTGGGGGAGGCGCTCGCCGCCGCGCCGGCGGACTGCGTGGTCACCGACGTCGGCTCCACCAAGCGCCAGGTCGTCGCCGCCCACCACGATCCACGCTTCGTCGGCGGCCATCCCCTGGCCGGCGCCGAGAACGCCGGAGTCGAGCACGCTCGCGCCGATCTGTTCGAGGCCGCCACCTGGTACCTGACCCCGAGCGCCGACACCTCGGGCATGCTCTACGAACGCCTGCACCGGCTCTTGCACGGGATCGGCGCACGGCCCACGGCGATCGACGCCGACACCCACGACCGCATCCTCGCCGCCGTCTCACACCTGCCCCACGTGCTGGCCAACGTGCTCGTCTCCCAGGCCGCCGCAACGCTGGGAGATGGCTCTGACCCACCCGCGCGGCTGCCGGCGACCGGGCCGAGCTTCCGCGACGCCACTCGGGTGGCCGGTGCCCCGAGCGCCATCTGGACCGACATCTACCTCTCCAACCGTGACGCGCTCACGGCCGAGATCGACGGGGCCATCGCGCGTCTGCACGGCGTGCGCGAGGCGCTGGCGCAGGCCGACGGGCCGGGCATCACGGCCTGGAACGAAGAGGCTGCGGCCGACCGCCGCCGGCTGCTCGAGGCCCAGCTGGCCGGCGGCGAGCTCTACGAGCTGCGCGCCTCGGTGCCCAACCGGCCGGGGGTGGTGGCCCAGATCGCGCTCGAGCTCGGACGCGCCGGAGTCAACATCAATGACATGGCCCTCTACCCGGCGAGCGACATGACCGAGGGCGTCGTGGCCATGTGGATCGCCGGCGAGGCGGCCACCGAGCGCGCCCAGGCGCTCATCGCCGGTCTCGGCTTCCCGGTGGCGCGCCCATGAACGCTCGCTTCGAGCCGGGGCTGCGCCTGCGCGGGCGCGTCGCCCCGCCCGCGGACAAGTCGATTTCGCACCGCGCCGCGATCATCGGGGCGATGGCGTCTGAGCCGGTGCGGATCGTCAACTACCTCGACGCTGCCGACACGCGATCGACCCTGGAGGCCGTCGGCAGGGTCGGCGCGCTGGTCGAGCGCCACGACGGCGAGGTCCTCATCCGCGGGTGCGGGATGCGCAACGCCCAGCCGCCCTCAGAGCCGATCGACGTCGGCAATGCCGGCACGCTGATGCGCCTTCTGCCCGGCTGGCTGGCCTTCCAGCAGGGCGCGGCGTTCACGCTCGACGGCGACGCCTCCATCCGGGGGCGCCCCGTGGACCGGATCGCCGCGCCGCTGACCCAGATGGGCGCGCAGCTGCAGGCGACGGACGGACGCTACCCGCCCTTCACCGTCCGTGGCGCCGGCCTGCAGGGCATCACGTACGAGCTGCCGGTCGCGTCGGCGCAGGTCAAGTCGTGCGTGCTGATGGCCGGCCTGGCCACAGACCGCACGACCGTGCTGGAGGCCATCCCCAGCCGCGACCACACCGAGCGGATGCTCGCCGGCGCCGGCGCCAACATCGAGCGCCGCGCCACCGGCGACGGGGGCTATGCATCGAGCGTGGGTCTCGCCGACGAGCTCGAGCTCGAGACCGTACGCGTCCCCGGCGACCTCTCGAGCGCCGCCTTCCTCGTCGCCGCGGGCGTCCTGGTCCCCGGCGCGCGGTTCGTGCTCGAGGGCGTCGGGGTGAACTGGACGCGGGCGGGCTTCCTGCGGATCGTGGAGCGGATGGGGGCGATCGTCGTCGGCGACATCGAGGAGCCCGGTGCCTTCGCCGCCGCCGAGCCGGTCTGCGACCTCGACGTCAGCTACGGCCCCATCGAGGCCACCTCGGTTGGCGCCGAGGAGGTTCCGCTGGCCATCGACGAGCTGCCCCTCGTGGCCCTGCTGGGCTGCTTTGCCGAGGGCGAGACCGTCGTGCGCGGCGCGGGCGAGCTGCGCGTGAAGGAGTCAGACCGGATCGCCACCGTGGTGGAGGGGCTGCGTGGCCTCGGGGCCGATATCGACGCGCTGGAGGACGGCTTCGCGGTTCGCGGGCGCGGCGGTCTGCGCGGAGGGCGCATCGACGCCCACGGCGACCACCGGCTGGCGCTGCTCGGAGCGGTGGCGGGGCTGGCCTCGCAGGACGGCGTCGAGGTGGTGGGGATAGAGGCCGCCGAGGTCTCCTATCCCGCCTTCGCCCAGGACATCGCGGCGCTGGCGGCAGGCTGATGGTCGTCGCCATCGACGGGCCCGCCGGGGCCGGCAAATCATCGGTGGCGCGCGCGGTGGCGCGCGAGCTCCGCTTCACCTACCTGGACTCCGGCGCGATGTATCGCTGCGTCGCGCTGGCCGCGCTCGAGCAGGACCGCCCGCCCGCCGCGGTGGCGCCGGAGCTGCACCTCGAGTTGGGGGAGCGGGTGCTGTTGGACGGGCGCGACGTGACCCAGCAGATCCGCACTGCGCAGGTCGCCGAGGCGGCTTCGGTGGCCGCCGCGCAGCCGGCGGTGCGCCAGGCGATGGTGGCCGAGCAGCGCCGACTGCTCTCCGGAGGGGACTGGGTGGCGGAGGGCCGCGACATCGGCACCGTCGTGGCGCCGGAGGCCGAGGTCAAGGTGTTCCTGACCGCCAGCCCGCAGGCGCGGGCGCAGCGGCGCTCCGCCGAACTGGGGGTCGACGCCGCCACGGTATTGGCCGAGCAGACGATTCGCGACGAACGCGACACCGGGCGCGAGCACTCCCCGCTGCAGGCGGCGCCCGACGCCCGCACCGTCGACTCCACCGATCTCACGCTGCCCGAGGTCGTCGCCGCGATCGTCGCCCTGGTCGATCGCCCCGGCGCCTGATTGCGCAAGTTTTACTGTCCGGCTGCGTTTCAGGACTCAGACCAGGAAGTGCGCGCCGGTGCACCCCGCGCGGCGCCGAGATCTTCCTCCGCAGTGACTGACCGACGAAATCGACGCACCCCGGGCCGGCAGGGAGGCCGGCCCATGGCGTCGTCGCGGCCGGGCGGGCCGAGCGCGGCGGTTTGCGCGTGCACTAGCCTCAGCGCACCATGAAGATCGCGATCGTCGGCTATCCCAATGTGGGCAAGTCCTCACTGGTCAACCGCCTGACCCAGTCACGGGAGGCGGTCGTGCACGAGCAGCCGGGCGTCACCCGCGACCGCAAGGAGCTGCGCACCGACTGGAACGGCCGGGCGCTCACGCTCATCGACACCGGCGGCGTCGACCTCGAGGATCGCGACAGCCTGGCGCGCCAGATCCAGGACCAGGCCCGGGCCGCCCTGGCCGATGCCGACGCCGCGGTGCTCGTCGTCGACGCCAAGGCGGGCCTGCGCCCCGGAGACCAGGAGATGGCGGAGCTCCTGCGCCGCTCCCCGCTGCCCGTGCTGGTGGCCGCCAACAAGGTCGACACCGCCAAGGACCTGCCGCTGGCCGCCGAGTTCCATGCGCTGGGGCTGGGCGATCCGATCGCCGTCTCGGCCGCCCAGGGCCTGGGCACCGGGGATCTGCTTGACCGGGTGGCCGCGCTGGCGCCGGACGTTCCCGACGATGACGGCGAGGACAACGCGGTGCGCCTCGCGCTCATCGGCCGCCCGAACGTGGGCAAGTCCTCGCTGCTCAACCGCTTCGCCGGGTCAGAACGGGTGATCGTCTCGCCGGTGGCGGGCACCACGCGCGACGCCATCGACCTGCCCATCACCTTCAACGGCCGCGAGCTCGTCCTCGTCGACACCGCCGGCATCCGCCGCCAGGCCAAGGTGGGGGAGTCACTGGAGTACTACACCTCCCTGCGCTCGCGGCGCGCCGCCGAGCGCGCTGACGTGGCCCTGGTGGTGTGCGACGCGACCGACGGCGTCACCACGCAGGACCTGCGGATCGCCGAGCTGGCCATGCGCAGCGGGTGCGCCACGGCGCTCGTCCTCAATAAGTGGGATATCGCCGAGGACGTCGACCTCGACCACGAGCGCGCCCGCGCCCACCGCAAGCTCCGCCTGCGGCCGCGGCTGTTGACCGCCTCGGCCAAGACCGGCCGTCACGTCGAGCGGCTCCTGGTCGAGGCGGTGGCGCTCGCCGATCGCACCCGCACCCGGATTCCCACCTCGCAGCTCAACCGCTTCCTCTCCGAGGTCGTCGCCGCCCGGCAGCCCCCGGTGGGCAAGCGGCCCGCCAACGCCCGGGGGGCCGCCGCCAACCACCGCCTGCGGCTCATCTTCATGACCCAGACCGCCGAGAGCCCGCCAAGGTTCTCCATCCAGGTCAACTCGCGCACACGGGTGACCCGGGATTACGCCTACTTCATCGAGAACCGGCTGCGCGAGCGCTACCGCCTGGAGGGCGTCCCGGCGATCATCGACTTCGTGGAGCGCAACGAGCGCCGGCCGCCGTCAGACCGCGAGGAGCGGCGTTCGGTGCGTGAACGCAGGGACCGTCGCGCCCGCGGCAGGCCCGACGCCGCCGAAGACCCCGCGAGGGACGCCGCCGCCTAACGGGTAGATAGCCGGCGTGACTGTTTCGGCGCCAACCCCGGCTGTCTACCGCCGCCGCCGCACCGCGGGGGTGCTCGGCCTCCTGGGAGTGGCCGCGATCGTCGCGATCGTCGTCGTGTCGCTGGTCGGCGGCAATCGCGGGGCGGGGAGCGGCGGTGGGCCCGGCGGCGCCACGGCGGTCATCCCCGCCGACGCCCTGGCCTACGTCGACGTCGACATCGACCGTAAGGACCCGGCGGTCACCCAGGGGCTCGAGGTGGCGCGCCGGCTGCCCGACTTCCCGCTGCTGGGCGCGGCCGTGGCCGGCCGGCTCGGCGCCGTGCTGGGGGACGGCCGGTCGGTGGACTTCACGACCGACGTCTCGCCGTGGTTGGGCGGGCACGCCGCGCTGGCGCTGCTCAACACCACCACCTCCACCGCGGGCGCGCTGATCGTCGTCGGCGTGTCCGATCCGGGGCGCGCTCGATCCTCGCTGCGCTCGGTGGGGGCCAGGGCGCACGGGAGCTACCGGGGCCACGGTTTGCTGGCGGCGCCCAACGGCGATGAGCTGGCCTTCGCCGGCGGCGAACTGCTCATCGGCCAGGATGCCACGGTGCGCGCCGCACTCGATGTCGCGGCAGGCGCGAGGCGGTCGCTGGCGGCCAGCGCCACCTACCGCCGGGCCACCGCCGGCCAGGGCAGCGGTTCGCTGCTGGACGCCTATGCGTCGGCCGCCGGGGTGCACCGCGTGCTAGCCGACCAGAGCGGGATCCTTGGCGCCGTCGGCGGCCTGCTCTCACAGGCCGCCCTGCAGGGGGTGGCCATCGCGTTGACTCCGACGCAGAAGGGCGCGGCGATCCGGATCCACAGCGCGCTTGACCCGGCGCTCGCGAAGCTGGGCCCCGACGGCGCACCCCCGGCGGCGTTCGTCCCGTCTCTGCCCGCGCTCATGCCGGCCACCTCGTCGCTGCTGCTCGACGTGGCCAACCTGGCCCGAGTCGCGCCCACGGTGCTCAACGCCGGTTCGGCCGCCGGCCTGGCGGGAGGCATCGGCCCGCTGCTCGTCCGGCTGGGCTCGGCTCTGCACTCCGAAGGGGTCAACGTCTCCGATCTCATCTCCATCTTCCGCCACGAGGCCGCCTTGGCCGTGGTGGGCGGTGGGCAGTCCCCGACCCTGGTCGTGGTGGCGCGCACCACCAACCAGCCCCGGACCCAGCATGAGCTCGCCCAGCTCGAGGCGCCGCTGGCCCGGCTGTTCTCCACGCCGGGCAAGAGCCAGAGCTCCGAGCCGGTCTTCAACGACCGCCAGCTCGGCGCCGTCACCGTGCATCAGCTCCAGCTGGCCGCAGGATTCCAGCTCGACTACGCCGTCTTTCATGGGCTCGTCGTCATCTCGACCGGCCTGGCCGGGATCCAGGACCTGGCCCAACAGAAGCGCTCGCTGGCGCGCGACCCGGGGTTTGCCGCCGTCCTCGGCGGCCAAACGCGTCCGGTGACCTCGCTGGTCTTCGCCAACGTGGCCGGGCTGCTGGCCGGCACCCGGCAGTCCGGGACGACGGGGGGATCGCTCGCCGCCCGGCTGATGCCCGACCTGCGCAAGGTCACGGGCGTCGGGCTGACCTCGACCCGCGGCGCCGCCGACGCGACGACGCAGGTCACGGTGGCCGTCAGGCCGTAGCCTCCGGCGGCCTCAGAGGTCCGAGGCGGGCGACGCGTCGCCCCGGAGGGCATGCAGGGCGCGGTCGACGGTGCGCACGATGCCGTGCGGGTCGCCCACGCCCCGGAAGGAGAAGTCGAACTGCGTCTCGCCCGCGGTGTCGAACTGCACGTTGCCGATGTGCAGCAGGCGCTCGAACAACGACTGGCTGGAGTTCACGTTCTGGATGCGCTCCAGGCGGGTCTGGTGGACGTCGCGCGAGAGGATCCCGGTCTGGATCGTGAGTCGCTGGCTGGTGATCGAGTACGTGGTGCCGATCCGCCGGAGCTGCCCGATCACCACCAGCACCAGGAACACGACCACCACGGCGACGGCCACCCACCCGGCCTGCACGTGATGGTTGGCGATGCGGGTCACCACGCCGGCGATGATCCCCACGACCAGCGCCCCCAGCAGTCCCTTGGCGTAGAACAGCGCCAGTGACCGCCACGAGGGGTGGCCATGGAAGAAGATCTCCTCACCCAGTTCGGGATCCACGGGCCAGAGACTAACGGCGACGGCCCCTGGCACTACAGTCGGGCGCCCATGATCGCCCGCGTCGAGCCTCTCACCCGGACGCGCGCGGTGCGCGGCCCCTTCGACTACCGCCTCGCGCCCGGCCAGGACGTCGAGGTGGGATCGCTGCTGCGGGTGCCGTTCGGCAAGCGCAGCGCACTCGGGGTGGTGGTGGAGCTGGCGGACCGCTCCGAGCTTGACCCCGATCGCCTGGTCGAGCCCGAGGCGGTCATCGGCGCCGGCGTCGGCGCCGACCTGGTGTCGCTCGCCGGGTGGATGGCACGCGAGTACTGCTCGACGCCCTCGCGCGCGCTGGCACTCATGCTCGCCCCCGGCGCGTCGGCCGGCACCGGCGCCAAGCTCGCCCTTGTCGCCGACCTCACCGCGGACGGGCGCGCGGCGGTGCAGGACCCCGACGCCCGGCTCAACGACCGCCAGCGCGCGCTGCTCGAGACGCTGGCGCAGCGCGGAGCCACGGTGGCGGCCGAGCTCGACACGCCGGGGCTGCGACGACTGGAGTCCCGCGGCCTCGTCGCCATCGACCGGCGCGCGCGCCCGCGGCGTCCCGTCCGCCACGAGGTCGGCAGCGCCTCGGCCACCGCGCCGGCGCTCACCCTGGAGCAGTCGGCCGCGCTCGAGCGCCTCACCGCGGCGCTGCGGGCCCGCCCCGCCGACCATCCCGGCTTCCTGCTGCAGGGGGTGACCGGCTCGGGCAAGACCGAGATCTACATGGGAGCGGTGGAGGCGGCGCTCGCGGCCGGCCGCACCGCGATCGTCCTCGTCCCCGAGATCGCGCTCACCCCGCAGACGCTGTGGCGCTTCCAGGCTCGCTTCGGTGACGTGGTGGCGGTGCTGCACTCCGCCCTCGGCGTCGGCGAGCGCCACGACGAGTGGATGCGCCTGCGCGCCGGCGAGGCGCAGGTGTGCGTGGGACCGCGCTCGGCGGTGTTCGCGCCGCTTGACGACATCGGGCTGATCATCGTCGACGAGGAGCACGAGAGCTCCTACAAGCATGAGGGCGACCCCCGTTACGACGCCCGCACGGTCGCGCGGGAGCGGGCGGCCCGTCACGGTGCCGTGCTCGTCTTCGGCAGCGCCACGCCGAGGCCCGAGAGCGTGCCGGCCATGGAACGACTGGTGCTCACCCAGCGGGTCGACCGCCGCCCGATGCCAGGCGTGGAGGTGCTGGACATGCGTGACCGGCACCAGCCGCTTCATCCCGAGACTCGCATGGCGCTGGCCGACCTGCGCCGGGCCGGGGGCAAGGCGATCGTGCTGCTCAATCGCCGCGGGTGGTCCAACTTCCTGTCCTGCCGAGCCTGCGGGCGCGTGTGGCTCTGCCCCAACTGCGACGTCGCGCTCGTCCTGCATCGCCATCGCCACTTCATCGCCTGCCATCACTGCGGCCACCGCGAGCGCATGCCCGATCGCTGCGGCGCGTGCGGCTCGGTCTCGGTGGCCCGCCACGGCGCCGGGACCGAGCGCATCGAGCATGAGCTGCGCGAGGCGCTGGGATCAGATCCCAGCCGTCCATTCCCCATCTTCCGCCTCGATGCCGACGCCTCGAGCCTGCCCGAGCGCGCCCGGATCCTGCAGGAGTTCCAGGCCGCCTCCGCCGGCGTGCTCGTGGGCACCCAGATGGTGGCCAAGGGCCACGACTTCCCCGACGTATCGTTGGGGGTGGTCCTCGACGCCGACCAGACGCTGCGCTTCCCCGACTTCCGCGCAGAGGAGCGGACCTTCGCGCTCATCACCCAGCTGGCGGGGCGCACCGGGCGGGGGACCGGATCGAGCCAATCCGGAGGGGGTCAGACCGGCCTTACCAGCCGCGTGCTCGTGCAGACCCTGGCTCCCGACGCGCGCTCCATCGGCTTTGCCACCCGGCACGACTCCGACGGCTTCATCGCCGACGAGCTCGAGCGCCGGCGCGTGCTGAGCTACCCGCCGTACGCGTCGCTGATCCGGATCGTGTGCTCGGCGCCCGACGACGCGCTGGCCCAAGAGACCGCCGCCGCCATTCTCCGCGAGCTGGCCGGGGTCGACGCCGCGGTGCTGGGGCCTGCGCCACTGTTTCGCCTGCGCGCCCGGGCCCGCAGCCAGCTCGTTCTGAAAGCGCAGGTGCGCCAGCCGGCGATCGACGCGGTGGGGCGGGCGGTCGACGTCGTCGCCCCGGGCGCCGCCCGGCGCGGTGCCGCGGTGAGCGTTGACGTCGATCCGCAGTAACCGGGACCGGCGATAGGGCCCTCGGATCCGGCCCCTAACTAAACTCAATACAGACATGGCAGACAGCGCGACAGACCAGGCCGAGTTCGACACCGAGGTCGTCGAGCCCGACGGCGAGGAGCAGGAACCGCAGCTCGATCCCGAGGTGGCGGCGCGACGCGCTGCCGCGCTGGCCCACGTCAAGAAGTTCGGCGAGCCGGTGCTGCGGACCCGGTCGCGCCCGGTGGAGCGCTTCGACGACGCCCTGCGTGACGAAGTCTCGCGGATGAGTGAGCTCATGATCGACTCCATCGGGGTCGGCCTGGCCGCCAACCAGGTCGGCGTGCTGCACCGGCTCCTCGTCTATCGCGTCCACCAGCAGTCCCCGGTGGCCGCGCTGGTCAACCCGGAGATCGAGTGGGTGGGCGATGAGC
>DASXCN010000710.1:0-11871 GCA_036491155.1 Solirubrobacteraceae bacterium
GACCGCTGCTGTCCTCGACGGTGGCGTCGGGGTGCTGGAGGTCTATCGACGGAGCGGGCGCCGGCGGTGCGGAGGCAGCGCCAGGCGCCAGAGCGAGTCGTACTCCTGAAGCGACCCGGCGGGGTAGACGGCGAGTCGCAGCAGCTCCTGCGTCTCGGGATTGACGAACAAGGTGATGCCCCGGGAGGCGTAGATCAGCTCGCCCCCGGTGAGATCGAGTCCCGCCCAGTGGAAGTCGCGGCGGTCCTCGGGCGTGCCGAGACCGGCCGGCAGGTCCGGCAGGTCCGGGTACTCGACATCGATGGCCAGCACACGTTCGCCGTCGTCGAGCCAGACCCGGAGGGGCTCGGCATACCCGGGGGCCGCAACGAGGACATAGTCGCGACGGTGCGTGCCCAGGCGCCCGCTGCCAACCCCGTCACCGTGCCGGTGAAACGCAGCGGTGATGTCAGCCAGTGAGGCGCTCGGCAGTCCGCGCCAAGCGGCCAGGTCGCGCTGCGCGATCAGTCGGATGGCGTCCTGCGCCGTAGTCATTTCGCGGGCCGGATCAGCTCGACGTGGCCACGGAAGTACGCCGCGAACACATTGTGAACGCCGACGGTCTCGGCGATCCGGCGGGCCTGCTGGTAGGAGTCGTAGCGGCGATTGGAGACATCCGGAACCGTCTTGGGGTCGAAGGCGAGCTTGGAGAACACCGGTCCCTCGATGAGTTCCCGCAGGCTCGGCTCCTTGGGGTCGATGTTGGCGAACGCGATCTCGGTCATGAACGAGGTCATGCCCTCGGTGAAGGTGTTCTCCTGCTCTGCGGACAGCGTTTGGGCGAAGGCTTCGTAATCGTCGCTCGTGAGCGAATGCAGATACTCGTGCATGAAGATCTCGAACGTGTCCCAGAAGGCGGTGCGCTGAGTGATGTGCTCCGTGTCGGCGTCCGGATCGTTGGGCCAGCGTTGCATGAAGATCCGATGCGTCGCCGGATCCTGCTCGCCCTCCCAGCCCCGGTTGATCTCCTGCAGGTCCTTGGTGCGCGATTTGGACAGCTCAGCTACGACTCCGTTGAGAATCCGCTTCTCCGCGGTCCTGGTTGGATCAGCGTGATGCTGGGCGTTGATGGCCCGCACCCCGCCCTCGGATCTGACGAGGTACTGAAGCAGCCCAGCGGCCTCCTCGACGCGCTGGGCGTGGGTCATGTGCGCCTGCTCCTTCCCGCGGGACTCCCACAGGTCGATGAGGTTCACGTCGTGTTTCATCGCCGGGCGGCGCGCGTAGGCGCCGAAGGTGGCGTCAACGACCTTTTGCGCGGCGTGGGCCATGTCCTCATAGCGATCCCACGCGATGACCGACCCCCGGTCCGCCGCCCCCTTGTTGTCCACCAGGTCCTTGTGGAGAGAATCGATCGTCTTCGTCAGGAACGTGCGCACCCGGGTCCCGTAGTCATCGGAGAAGCCGGCGATCGTCTTCTCGAACTCTGCCTTCTTCTTCGTCACGGGATCGACGGCGACCGCGGGCGCGCTGACGTCGCGAACCGTGCGGCGCTCGTCCGCGGTGGGCTTGTGGGTGCCGGCGGTCAGAGCTGCGGGTTCCGTGGACTTCTTCCAGCCCCCCAGCGGGGCCAGGACGCCGGGCGCGACGTCGCGCGCGGTGCTCCCGTAGCTGCTCATCAGGACCTGCTCGATGCGGCGCTTGATGTCGCCCAGATAGGTGAGGTGATCGACGACCGCGTCGTCATCCATCTGCGCCACATCCGGTTGTGGAGCCGGGTTGCGGCGGATGTCCCGGAGCTGGCCGATGCCACTCGTCAACGTGTCCTCGAAGTCGTCGAGTCCCTGCTCCAGGTCGGCGATCGCTTCTGCTTGCGGCGCGTCGGCCATCGCGTTCACAAGCGTCGCGATCGCGTCCACGTCGGTGGAGGTGTCCTCGACGAGCGTGCGCAGGCTCTGCTGATGCCAGACGTACTTGGACGGCCACACGGTCGCCGCGCTGAGAGCCTGCGGGGACAGGTGAAACAGCGACGACGTTCGGCGGGGCGCCCGCAGCAGCGACCGCACCGAGCGGTTGCCCACCGCGCGCTGCAGGAGCATCACGTCGGCCGGCGACAGGTCCGCGAGGTCGGGGAGGACGGCCTGCGCGCGCGGGCTACGGATCGGCCCACCGGACGGCCGGTGGTCCCCGTCTCGCACGTCAAGTTGGCTGTCCCGCTCTCCCGGCACCCGCGTTCGCCCTCGTCGATTCTCGGCGGTGGCTCCGTGGGTGTCAAGCCGGGCCCGCGGTCTGCCGCTACGCTGACCTCGCACAAGGGCAGCTGGTGCGCTTTCTCCTCAACATCATCTGGTTCGTCTTCGCCGGTGTGTGGATGGCGATCGGGTACGCGTTCGCGGCGCTGATCTGCTTCCTCTTGATCATCACCATTCCGTTCGGGATCGCGTCGCTGCGCATCGCCGTCTTCGCGCTCTGGCCGTTTGGCAAGACGGTGGTCAAACGGTCAGATGCCGGGATCGCGTCGGGGGTCGGCAACGTGCTGTGGCTGATCTTGTGCGGCTGGTGGCTGGCCCTGGGGCATCTCGTGACCGGGGTCGCCCTGTGTCTGACGATCATCGGCATCCCCCTCGGCCTGGCCAACTTCAAGCTGATCCCGATCTCGCTGCTGCCGCTGGGCCGCGAGATCGTTCCCGCCGGCCGGGACGGCGCGTTCACCGTCAGTCGTTGATGTCGAGGACCGGCGTGATGTCGGGCAGCTTCTGCCCGGGGTCGGCATGCTCGTTGGGCACCACGGCGGTGCCCACCGCGAAGAACTCGATGACGTGGCTGCCCCAGCCGTGGTTGGACTCGTGGAGTTTGACCTCGACGATGCCCAGCACGCCGCCGCCGATGCCCTCGGCCTCCTTCTGCATGCGCTCCATGGCCAGTTCACGCGCGTCGTAGAGCGCTTGGGTGTACTGCTCGAGCTCGACGTTCTGCCCGAGCTGGCGCATCGACTGGAGCATGCTGCGATGGGCTACGTGATAGACGCAGTTGCCCATGACCAGGCCGACCGGCCGCTTGCCGGTCTGCATCAGTGTCCAGAAGGCCTGGCCGCTGAGGTCAGACGTGAACGGGCGGCCGTTCGGCGCGCGGTGAAGCTTGCCGCCCTGGTGCTTGATGGCCGTGCCGATGGCGATGAACTCCGCCATGTCGGCGCCCCAGTCGTGGCGTCCCACCTCGAGGCGGACGCCGACGATGCCGTCGGCCCCGAGCTGGTCGGCCTCCTCCTCCATCCGCGTCATCGCCCGGTCGCGCGCGGAGTACATCGCCTGGCTGAGGACGTCCATCTCCTGGTTCTTCCTCCACCGC
Source organism: Solirubrobacteraceae bacterium (assembly GCA_036491155.1). Taxonomy (GTDB): domain Bacteria; phylum Actinomycetota; class Thermoleophilia; order Solirubrobacterales; family Solirubrobacteraceae; genus Palsa-465. The sequence continues at coordinate 3,328 of DASXCN010000710.1, forward strand.
GCCTGCTGGTAGCCGATGTGGTAGATGCTGGAGCCCACCACCAGGCCCACCGGTTCAAAGCCGGCCTTCTCGACGCACAGGTACTCGTTGACGGACAGGTCCGACGTGAACAGGCCACGCGCGTTCATCTGGAGCCGCTCGCCGGCGTGCTCGGGAAGGCCTTCGGTGCTGGTTGGGTCGTAGGCCGACGTGGTGCCCTCCTCCAGTCAGGCGCCGAGGTTGATCGCCATCATGGGCGGCCCGATCGGAGCCGGCTGGGGCGCATGCGCGCCACGGATGATGGCGGTCCCCAGCACGTTCATGGTGACGATGAAGATCTGCTGGTTGGTGGCACCCCGTTCCCCCGCGCGCTGGATCTGGCGCGTCAGGTCCGAAACCACCATTTCGGTGGCGCCGGCGGCGTCGGCCTGACGGCGCACCTCGTCCATGGCCAGCCGGCGTGCGAGGTAGACGCCCTCGGTGAGCTGAGGGATCTCCTGGTTGCCCCACCAGGACCCCATCCTCTGGTTGGACCACCCGGTGACGGCGACGCCCACCACGGCGATATGACCGATGACGCCCACCGGCTCCGCGCCCATGCGGCGCAGGGTGACGAAATCCTGGCCCGACAGCGCGCACATGCGCGGTCCTGCCTCATCTCGCTGCCGGGGCGGGTTCTCCCGCACCGCCGTCCCGAACACGACGCATTCGACGTCGCCCCGGTCGCCGGGCAGCGTGCCAACGTTGATCTCGATCCCGATCACCGCGTCGGCGCCGGCAAACTCCGCCTCCTGACGCAGCCGCTCGAAAGCGCGTTGGCGGGAGAGGTTCCAGCGCTCGGCAAACGACGGCACCTGGATGATCGCGGCGCCCTGCGTCGACCAGAGGTAGTCCTGCCAGCCGTTCTGGACGACCGAGGAGCCCATGATCTGTGCGACGGGCGTCAATCCGGCAGCGTCCGCCAGCGCATACTCCTTCGCGCTGAGATCGCTGCTGAAGACCGACGACCCTCCCGCCGCGACGCGCTTGAGTCGCTCCTCGGCGCCGAGCGGGATGCCACCTCGGGCGATGCGCTCGCGGTCAACCTTGCCCGGCTGATCGTCGTCCTCGCCGGAGGAACCCGCTGGTTGTCCGAACAATGCCAACGCCCGTCGATGCTGACAGATCCCTACCACGGGCACCAGGGCCCACCGAACCGCGCTGCGCGGCCTGACGGCGTGCATCGCCACGCCAGCCGTCTAGGCTCTGCGGGCCTGGAGGGGCGCCGTTCATCAAGGAGGAGCTGTATGTCACGTCGTATCTGTTCTCTGGCCGCGGGCCTCGTCGCGATGCTGATGCTCGCGCCGGCCGCTCTGGCCGCTCATCACAAGCCCGTACCGAAGCCCAAGCAGGTCAAGGGAATCCTGCTGTCGCTCGGCGACTCATACTCGGTGGGCTTCCAAGAGCTCCCCGGCGGAGGGACGGGCACGACCCACAACGGGCCGGCCAATCAGCTGGTGCCGCTCGCAGCCGCCAAGGGCTGGCACCTGAAGCTCGTCAATCTCGGTTGCGGCGGAGCGACGACCACGTCGATGCTCACGGCGTCGGCCCTGGGGTGCCCGCCCCCGGCGCTCGAGCCGGGCGCGACGGACTACCCCAACAAGAGCCAGACGCAGGCCGCGGTGGACTTCATCAAGAGTCACCGCAACCAGGTCAAGGTCGTCACGATCTCGATCGGCGGCAACGACGTCGACGGCTGCCCGGGCCAGCCGGATCCCACCGGGTGCGTCAAGGCGAACATGCCAAGGGCGACCAAGAACCTGACCAGCATCGTCAAGCAGCTGCGCGCGGCCGGCGGCCCCCAGCTGCGGATCATCGGCTCCACCTACCCGGATGTCGAGCTGGGACTGTGGGTGCATCCCACAGCGCTTGGCCCCAACACGCTGGCCCTCGTTCCCGGGTCGATCAGCGCGTTCATGGACGACATCAACCCGGGCCTCAAGAAGGCCTATGACTCCGTCGGTGGGGCGTTCGTCGACGTGACCAAGGCGACGGGCGCGTATGGCCCGTTCACGGTCACCACTGACCCGACGTTCGGTCAGATCCCTGTGCCGGTGGCCAAGGTCTGCACCCTGACCTACTTCTGCGACGGGTCGTTCAACATCCACATGACGACGCCCGGGTACCACATCATCGCCGCGCTGGAGGCGGCGACCCTGCCGAACCTCAAGTAGCCACGTCTGCCTAAGAGGGGGCGGCGAGCCGACGCTCCGCCGTCCCCTCGGCCAGAGCGGTCATGCCGAGGCTGGTGATGGTCCACAGCAGCGATCGCGTCAGCGCCGCCGTCGAGGAGGCCAGTTCCGCCGCCTCCAGCCGCTCGAGCGCCCGGCGCACGGGGGCCATGAGCAGCAGTGGCATCGTCTGGCCGATGCCGGGGAAGTCTCTGAGCAGGTACTCGCACAGCTGCTGCGGGCGGAGGTTGCGTCCGGGGCCGGCGTTCTCTGCGCCCAGCCCCGGCAGCACGAGCACGGCCAGCTCCTCGGGGCTGAGGCCCTTCAGCCGGTCGATCTCCGTCTGCGCCGCCGCCCGGAGCGCGACCTTCTCCTCGCTCTTGCGAAAGAACGGCGCCATGGTCGACAGCATGCCGTCTGGGGCCTGGCGACGCAACGCCGGTGGATCGCCCGGACCTCCGGACCCGCGCGCGGGCACCGAGGGCTGGACGCGGATCGTCAGCGATCGGTCGAGCGGCTGAGCGCCGCCCAGGCGTCGAGTTCGGCCCGCCGCGCGTCGAGCGTGGAGCCGATGTAGGTGACCGCGTCGGTTCCCAGAGCCAGGCGGAGTGGCGCGTGCGGGGCGTCGAGTGCCTCGAGGATGGTCGCAGCGGCCTTGTCGGGATCGCCGGGCTGCGAGCCGTCCATGCCGGCGACGGCGGCGCGCTGCGAGCCGACGGTCTGGTCATACAGGCCACTGTCGGGTGAGACCTGAGCGCGGCCGCCGCCGAAGCTGGTGGCAAAGGCGCCGGGTTCGACGATGAGGACCCGGACCCCGTACGGTGCCACCTCTGCGGCGAGGGCCTCGGAGAGGGCCTCGAGCGCGAACTTGGCCGCGCAGTAGGCGCCGAATCCGGGCATCGACACCTGGCCGCCCATCGAGGACATCTGCACGATGGTGCCCCGGCCCCGGTCGCGCATGCCCGGTAGGACCGCTTGGACCATGGCCAGCGGCCCGAAGTACATCGTGTCCATCAGCATCCGCAGCTCGGCGTCCCGGAGCTCCTCCACGGCGCCCACCGAGGCCAGGCCGGCGTTGTTGACGAGCACGTCGATGGCACCGAAGCGATCGGTGGCGGCCGCCGCGGCGGCGGTGACCTGCCTGCGGTCGGTGACGTCCAGGCCCACGGCGAGAGCGCGGTCCGGCGCGGTGGCCACGAGGCTGTCCAGCGCCTCCACGCGTCGAGCCGAGGCCACGACGTTGTCGCCCGCCGCCAGTGCGGCGCGCGCGAGGGCCTGGCCAAATCCCGCCGAGGAGCCCGTGATCAGCCAGGTGCGGCTCATGGGCCTGACGGTAGAGGCCGGTGGCGGCGAACGGAAACACCGATCGCCTGACTCGCGACAGGCGTAGGCTGTCACCGTAATGGCCGACCTACCCGAGCTCCGGCTGCTGCGCTCCTTCGTGGTCATCGCGGAGGAGGGCAGCCTGCGCCGGGCCGCCGCGCGGCTGACCGTCGCCCAGCAGTCGCTCTCACAGCAGGTCCGTCTCCTGGAGGGGCAGATCGGCGCCCCGGTGCTGCGCCGGAGCAGCCGCGGGGTGAGCCTGACCGCGGTGGGCGAGGTGCTGCTGGCGGAGGCGCTGGCGGTACTCGGTCACGCCGAGCGCGCCATGGACGTGGTGCAGCGCAGCATCCGCGGCGAGGGCGTCGCGCTGCGCGTCGGGTTCCTGTCGTCGCTCGCCAACGAGGTCATGCCGCCCGTCGTCCGCCTGCTCGCCGAGCGCCACCCCGACGTGACACTCCACACTGAGGATCTGTCGATCGGCCAACTGGTCGCCGGGATGCGCGAGGGACGTCTCGACGCCGCGGTGAGCCGCCCGCCGCTGATCGACGACCTCCCGGCGCGGCCCATCGGCTCAGAGCCGGTTGTCATCGCCCTCCCCGAGGAACACCGTCTGGCCGGCGCGTCCGCCGTGGGGCTCGCCGAGCTAGCCGACGAGAGCTGGGTCATGACCCCGCGCGCATCCTGGCCGCCCTGGCATCGCCAGTACGACCAGGACTTTGCCGCGGCTGGCTACCGTCCGCGCATCGTGCGACGCGGGACCTCGCCGCAGGGCCTGCTCGCCCTCGTGGCCGCCGGCGTCGGCATCACCCGCCTGGCCGCCTCTGCCCACAGTCTGCGTGAGGGCGGTGTGCGCTTCGTCGAGCTTCGCGACGAGCGCGCCTCGATCGTGCTGCTCACCCGCCCCGAGAGTGCCAACCCGGCCATCGATCGGTTACACGAGGTGGTGCTCACCGCCCTGCGCGCCACGCTCCCGGGCTTCCGTGCTGACGCGGACGCGGTGCCGCCAGGCTGAGATCGGCCCCCGAGTGAACGGCGACGGCGGCGAGTCAGCAGGTACCTTCTCCTCGCATGGCCGACGAAGTCTCCACCCCCGCGCGCACCGGATCGACTCGCCCGCGCGCGCGTGACCTCGGCGTCCCCTTCGACGGCACTCCGGGCGCGCTGAACGCCATCACCGACGTGCCCGGTGTCGAGATCGGTGCCACGACGCTCATCCGCGGCGATGGTCCGCTGCGGGTCGGCGAGGGACCCGTCCGTACGGGCGTCACCGCCATCCTTCCCCGCGGGCGTGACGGAGTCGGCCGTGCCTGCTCCGCCGCGTGGTACTCCCTCAACGGCAATGGCGAGATGACCGGCACGACCTGGATCGAGGAGAGCGGTGCGCTGACCATGCCGGTGCTGATCACCAACACCCACTCGGTCGGCGCCTGCCACAGCGGCGCGATGGACTGGATCGTCGCCCACCATCCCGCCGTCGCGCGCCAGTGGATGCTGCCGGTCGTCGCCGAGACGTGGGATGGCTACCTCAACGACATCAACGGTGGCCACGTCACGCCGGAGCACGCCCGGGCCGCGCTGGAGGCCGCCGCCGGCGGACCCGTCGCCGAGGGGGCGACCGGCGGTGGCACCGGCATGACGTGCTACGGGTTCAAGGGTGGCTCGGGGACGGCATCGCGGCGTGTCGTCTTCGCCGATGACGTCCACACCGTGGCCGTGTTCGTCCAGGCCAACTTCGGCGACCGCCGCCACCTCACCATCGCCGGACGCCCCGCCGGGCGCCTGCTCGCGGTCGAGAACCCCGAGGAGGACGAGGACTGGTTCGTTCCCACGGGAGCGGGCAGCGTCATCGCGATCGTCGCCACCGACGCCCCGCTGCTGCCCGGACAGTGCAAGGCCCTCGCGCGCCGCGTGCCGCTCGGGCTGGCGCGGACCGGCACGACGGGCTCACACTTCTCCGGTGACATCTTCCTCGCCTTCTCCACCGCCAACGACGACGCGCTCACCAGCCGTCTCGGCACGGCGGAGGCGCGCGCGTACGCGAACCTGCGGTTCATCCCCTGGGGCCTGATCGATCCCTACTACGAGGCGGTGGTGCAGGGGACCGAGGAGGCGGTCATCAATGCCCTGGTGGGCGCCGAGACGATGGTTGGGATCGACGGCCACCGCAGCCCCGCTCTGCCCCACGACGAGGTCGTGGCGCTGCTGAGCGACTCTGTCGTCTGATCAGGGCGCGGTCGGGTCCTCCATGGCCATCGCGCGTCAGGGCCGAGTCGGATCCGCGGACTCCAGCAGGCTCGCGTCCGCACCCGGCTCCGACGCGGCCGCGGTGGCGACGTCGGTGGCGAACGTCTTGCGCGCGCGGAAGAGGAGCACGCCCGCTGCGACCAGCGTGGTGAGCATGATCAGGAAGGTGATCTCGAGCGCGGTGCTGGCGGTCGAGGACGGCGCGTGGGGTCGGGTGCCGATCGGCGCCTGAGAGGGGACGATGCCGGCCACCAGCTGCGAGACACCGCCGAAGACCAGCGGGGCGGCGGCCTGGGCGAGGGAGCGTATGCAGGTGAGCGCGCTCTGCGCTCGGCCCCATAGGCCGGAGGGCACGACGTCGAGTCGTGCGGCCTGGATCGGCGGGTTGGCGGCGAAGACGAGAGCGGCGCCGGCGACGTCGAACCACACAGCAGGGGTGAGGTGCTTGCCGACGAGCCCGGGTATGAAGAGCAACGCGGCGCCGACGTAGCAGACGCCCGGGAACCACACACGGGCTCCGAGATCGCCTCGCTTGACCAGGGCGTCGGGCAGCCGCCCGCCGATCAGCGTCCCGATCACCGCGCCGCCGACGAGTAGCGCCAGCACCAGCTCGGCGGTCACCTGGCTGGCGTGGTAGTGACCCTTGACGAACAGCAGAGCGAAGGTCTGCAGGCCCGCGAAGTAGAAGTAGCCCAGCGAGGAGCCGGCGATCATCAGCACGTTGGACGGGATCGAGACGATGTAGCGGACCGCCCGCACCAGCGACATCTGACCGGCGTCCTCGTGCAGGATGCGCTCGGGGGCGGGTTGCGCGCCGGCGCGCTGCGCCGCCTCGCGGGCCGCGTCCTGGGCGGCGTCGGACGCCGGGGTGTCGGGAGTGGCGACGTCGTCGCTCCGGCGGTCGGCCTGCGCCCGCGCCTGGGCGAGCGCCTCGTCGAGGCTCTGCGTCCCCAGCTCGAGATGGCTCTGCCCGCCGCGCAGGGGCTCGGGAACCGTCCGCCACAGCTCGCGCGCCACGATGAATCCCGGGAGCGCCAGCACGAAGAACGCGGCTCGCCAGTCGATGGCGCTGGCGACGAAGCCGCTGATGATGAACCCGAAGGCGGTCCCGGCGGCCTCGCCGAGCAGGATGTAGGACCAGATCCGGGCGCGCTCGCCGGCCGCGAAGTAGTCACCGGTGAGCGAGGCGATCGCCGGGCCCGCGCTCGCCGCCACCGCCCCGAGGGCGATGCGGGTCAGCAGGAGGCTCCCATAGCTGCCCGCGAAGGCGCTGAACATCGAGGCGAGGCTCCACAGCACGACGCTGATCGAGAGCACCGGCATCCGCTTCGTCCGGTCCACCAGCAACCCGACCGGAATCGTGAAGATCGCCCCGACCAGGAGTGTCACCGAGGTGAGCAGTCCGATGTCGGTGTTGCCGATGTGCAACGAGGACTCGAGCTGCGGCGCGATCGCGCCCACGGTCGAAGCATCGGCCCCGTTCAGGGCCAGCACCAGCGCGAACAGGACGACCACGCGAGCGCGCGCGGGCCCGCCGGTGCGCTTGACCACCTCGCCGCGGATCGCGCGCGCGACCCATCGCATGAACCGCGCCAGCAACCGGCCGATCGTGCCGGCCGCGCCGCGACGCGACGCGCCATCGGGCTCGGCGCCGCGCGGTTCGCCGCCGGGCGCCGGCAGCGGCGCGTTCCAGCCGCTACCGCTGGGGCCCGACAGACTGATCGAAGCGGAAGCCGCCACCGCACCACCGTAGCCGCCCCGTGTGATGGGGGATCGCACCAGCGATATCGATGGCTTCAGCGCGACCGACGTCGCCGCGATGTGAGTGATGAGCGGGTGCAGTGGCTGAACGCGCTCAGGCCGAGGTCAGCCATCGGTCAAGCCGCTGGTCGTAGTCCTCGGCCACGCGCAGCACCCGGCCGCGACCGGGCGAGAGCCAGCCGAGATCGACGAGGCGGGCGGTGAGGACCGACGGGAGGACGCCGGCGAGGTGTGGGCGGCGCTCGGTCCCGTCCAGGCAGGCGCGGGCAAAGACGCGCCGGCTGGCGAGGAGGGGCTCGGTGTCGATGTCGAGCGCGGCCAGGAGCCGGTGGCCGTGGCGCGTCAGCTCGTGATCGCGATCGTCCACCGCGCGGATCGCGTGGGCGGCGAGCAGGTGGTCGCGCAGTTGGACCCCTCGCCGGCCGGCCAGGTGGTCATAACAGGTGCGCGCCTCCGCCAGCCCGCGGGCCGTCCGGTGCTCGCGCAGCGAGCGGACCGGGGCGGGTGGGGCGACCCGCGCAATTGCTTCGAGCGCGGCCGCCACGTCTGGTCCCGCCAGCTCGTGGTAGCGGTGGCGTCCCTGCGCGCGGACCCGAACGAGGCCGCCGTCGACCAGGCGGCGCAGGTGCGCGGTGGCGGTCGCGGGATGCACCCCGGCAAGCCGTGCCAGCTCTCCCGCCGGCAGGGAGCGGCCCGCCGCCAGCGCGTCGAGCATGGCGGCGCGCGCAGGCTCGCCGATCAGAGCGCCAATGGCGGCGAGGTCGCGATCGGGAGGGTCGGTCCCCACCTCGGTCCCCACGGGTCTCGTGCTCATGGACCCAGTCTCGCACGGGCATGTTTTGTCCACGGTCAAATCATCCTGGAGCAACACTGGGGCAGGCAGCGACCCCGACCCTTCAGAAAGGACCGCGACATGACTGTCGACCACCATGAGAACGACACGGCGATCAAGCGCATCTTCACCGCATGGGATGAGGCGCTGGGAGCGAAGGACCTCGACGCCTCGATGGCGCTCTACCACGAGGAC